>JANMKN010000054.1:0-15183 GCA_031372065.1 Abditibacteriaceae bacterium
GAAACCACGTCGTCAGGCCCGCCCGTTTGCCGAAGCAAAACAGCAGCGCCACGAAGACCGCATGAGACACGCGCGCCAGTCGCAGCGCGCCGGGAATGCCGAACTTTTGCACCATCGAATGCAGCCCCATCTTCTTGTCGAACTCGTCGTCCATCGTCGCGTAGATGATGTCGAAGCCCGCGACCCAGAACATGGCACCAGTTCAAACTTCCCCCGCACCGCAATCCACGCGCCGACCGGCGCGATGCCGAGGCAAAAGCCCAAAACCAAATGCGCCAGCGACGTGAATCGTTTGCAGTAGGAGTAGAAGCACAGCACGACGAGCGTCGGAATCGAAAGCCAGAACGCCAACATCTGCAAGCGCCACGCCGCGAACATGAACACCACGGCGGAGATGTTGACCAACGCCGCCGCTTCGGCCACCGAAACTTTCCCGGTGGGAATTTCGCGGTTCTGGGTGCGTGGATTTTGCTTGTCCAACTCACGATCCACGATGCGGTTGAACCCCATCGCCGTCGTGCGCGCGGCCACCATCGCCACGAGAATCCAAATTATTGTCCACTTGTCCGGCAGTCCGTTCGCAGCTAAAAGCATCGCCGCCAGCGCGAAGGGCAACGCGAAAATGGTGTGCGAAAATTTGACGAGTTCTAAATAATCGCCGAACTTCGCCAGATTCAAATACGAGTAATGCGGAACTTTCGCCATGAAAAATTAAGCGTTCCAACGCTGCGTATCGTGTTCGACGCCGAGTTGGTCCAGCACGCGGTCAACCACAGTATCCAAAACCTCTTCGACACTTTGCGGGCGATGATAAAAATGCGGGCTGGCGTGCATAATTAACGCGCCGGCTTGCGTGGCGGTCACCATATTTTGCAAATGAATCAGTGAAAGCGGCATTTCGCGCGTGACCAAAATCAATTTGCGGCGCTCTTTAAGAGTTACATCGGCGGCGCGGCAAATTAAGTCGTCCGAAGTGCCGTGGGCGATGCGTCCCAGTGTGCCCATCGAGCAGGGAATTATCACCATGCCATCGTGTTTATTGGAGCCGGAGGCAATCGCCGCGCCGACATTGCGCGGATTATAAACCCTCACGCGCGAAAGCGAATTAGTATCTTGAAAAAGCGGCGCGGCATCGGTCGAATGCGCGTTGAGTTTGAGGCCTGTTTCCACCGCCATCGCCACGCACGCTGGTTCGCTGAGAACCAGCGAAATTTGCGCCTCGGTTGCTGTCAATTTATGGAGCAAACGCAAAGCGTAAGGATGTCCCGAAGCGCCGGTTAGGGCGATGATGAAGTGCATTTTAATGCCGCAAGCCTTTTTCGCGCAATAAAGCATCGGCCCCATTGCCTGCCTTGTAACAATGATCGAAAAGCGCCTGAAAATCTACCAGGAGGTCTTGGCCTACGAGAAAAGGGCCGGGCATGAAACACATCCACGAACTTATAGTTTAGTGCGCGCCACAAAACACGTCGCCGCGCCGCCGGTTAAATCGCAGGAGCGCACAGCGCTAAAACCGCATTCGCGCAACAGAGTTTCAAATTCAGAACGCGAATAGAAATCGCCCACCGAAGCCGGAAGATAGGAATAGGCCGAGTTATGTTTGGAAATCAGCTTGCCCACGCGCGGCAAAATGCCTTTAAAAAACAAACCGAAAATGTGGCGCAGAAAAAACGATTGAGGCCGCATAAATTCCAGAATCATCATGCGCCCGCCCGGTTTTAAAACGCGGCGTATTTGGCGCAAACCGGCGGCGGTGTTTTCAAAATTCCGCACGCCAAAGCCAACTGTGACAGCATCGAAAGTCGCGTCGTCAAATTGCAAATTGAGGGCGTCGGCCTGAGTGAAAGTTGCCGGTTGCGTTTTCGCCTTCTGCCGCGCGATTTCCAGCATGGGCAAGGCGAAATCGGCGCCGGTGACGTGACAATTCGGTTGGCGGCGCAGAATTTCAAAGGCGAGGTCGCCCGTGCCGCAGCATAAATCGAGAATCGCTTCGCCGCGCCTTGGATCGAGCCAGCGCACGCCGCGTTTGCGCCAGCGCACATCTTGATTGGCCGAAAGCAAATGGTTCAGCAAGTCATAGCGCCCGGCGATGGCGCCGAACATCGCTTGCACTTGCGGCGCAGATTTATCGAGAGTTGGCATTTAAAGAGTCAAGCAAAATCACAGATTGGCGAACATATTTTGGAACATTTGCTCCAACGATTCGGGGCTGGCTACGGCAGGCGCATTGACGTCATGCTTGGCAAGCATATCCACGATCTCGCGGTTCATGGTGCCCAAACGACGCGCTAAAATTTGCGCCATGTAAAACAAAAACTGATTCGCCCAGCGTTCGTTGGATTTATGGGCCGCTTCAAATTTGGCGCGGCTGATTTTCCATAATTCGGTGTCGCCCAAAGCCGAAACCGTCGCGGCGCGCGGTTCATCAAGCAATAAACTCATTTCGCCGATGATGCTATTGGGGCCAACCACGCTGACAACGCGATCTTCGTCGCCCGGCACGGCAAGGCGCACTTCCAATTGGCCCGACACTACGAAAAACACCGAAGCGCCTGTATCGCCTTGATGAAATAATTCCTCGCCCGCAGTGAGGCGAATTACTTCAATGTCGTCGGTTGCGCTTCGTGCGTCTTGTTCTGATAGGCCACTGAACAACGAGGCCGTTTGCACAGCTTTGGCATTCGCCATGTCACTCATGCTTTTCCTCCGCGAATTCTTTCAAACAACGGGAAACTGTTGTTTAGATTTTACGGCATCGGTGCGACGATGTGTCCATTTACCGAAGGACTTTCCCGAAAATCGCCCAGTCCCAGTTTGTGCCAGATTGCATCAATCTTTTCGACGGTGCCTTTATCCATTTTGACCACATCCGGCCATTCGCGTTCGTGACCTTCGCCCGGCCATTTGCGCGTGGCATCAAGGCCCATTTTCGAGCCGTAGCCGACCAAAGGCGCCGCGTGATTGAGCGAATCCACCGGGCCTTTGACAATTTGCACATCGCGCGCCGGGTCAATGTTGTTCGTCACGCGCCAGATGACTTCGCTGAGATTATGCACATCCACATCGTCGTCCACCACGATAATCACTTTGGAAAACATCAGTTGCCCCAAGCCCCACAAGGCGTGCATGACTTTGTAGGCATGATTGGGATAGCGCTTTTTAATGGAGACAATCGCCAGATTATGAAAGCACGCTTCGACGGGCAAATGCATATCCACCAGTTCGGGAATTTGCGTTTTGATGAGCGGTTTGAAAATCGTGCCGACAGCGCCACCGAGATAAGCGTCTTCCATCGGCGGAATACCGACAATTGTCGCCGGATAAATCGGCTTTTTGCGTTGCGTGATGCAACTCACGCAAAAAACCGGATAGTTTTCAATCGGCGTGTAGTAGCCGGTGTGGTCGCCAAATGGCCCTTCGGGACGCGTTTCATCGGGATCAATAGTGCCTTCGATGACGTATTCGCAATCGGCGGGCACCAAAACGTCAATGGTTTCGCATTTTGTCATTTCGACGGGCTTGCCGCGCAGAAAACCGGCGAACATCATTTCATCAATTTCTTCGGGTAGCGGCGCGATGGCGCAAAACGGCAAACACGGATCGCCGCCCAAGCAAATCGCCGCTTGGATTTTTAGTTTCTTTTCTTGTGCCTCGCGATGATGCTGCGCGCCGACTTTGTGAATTTGCCAGTGCATTCCCGTGGTATTGCGGTCATAAATTTGAACGCGATACATTCCCACATTGCGCCGTCCGGTGTTGGGATTGTGCGTAAACACCATCGGCAACGTGATAAACGGCCCGCCATCGTCTGGCCAGCAGGTGAGAACCGGCAGTTTGCTTAAATCTACATCGTCGCCACGAAAAATAACTTCTTTGCAAGGGCCGCTTTTGACTTCTTTTACGCCCAAACTTTGTAGCGTGGGCAATAATTTGAGGCCAGTTTGCAACTTGGCGAAGATTCCTGCGGGCGGCGTGGTTTTGATGAGACTTTCGATGCGCGCCGCGATGTTTTTCGGCTCGTCGTGCAAGGCTAACGCAAGACGTTCATGCGAGCCGTAAAGCCCGATAGCGACTGGCACATTCGGCGTTTCTTTGACGTTCTCAAAAAGTAGTGCTGGCCCGGCGCGTTTGATGACGCGGTCTGCAATTTCAGCGATTTCCAATTTCGTAGAAAGTGGATGCGTGAGGCGTTTTAGCAGTTTGCGGCGTTCGAGTTCGTGTAAAAAAGACGGTAAATCGTGAGCGGGCATGAGACTTAGTTTGACTGCAAATCAAACAATGAATTCGCGTAAGGCGGCTTCGAGTTCTTGCGGAATCAGCGTGACCAGCACATCGCCTTGCGCAAAAACAGTTTCGGCATTGGGAATCAGAGCCTGACCGTGGCGCAAAACCGAAATAATCAGCGTGCCTTTGGGCAGACTTAAATCGCCGAGTTTCGCATCAAGAAGCGGCGAGTTTTCGTCCACCAAAATTTCGATTACTTCGATGTTGCTGCGTTCTAAGGCGCCCAGCAAAATAACCGGGCCTTTGGACACTTTCTGGCCCAGCAAATTCAACGCGGCAGCCGTGACCGAAACGCGTTCGCGCACGCCAAGTTTGTCAAACAGTTCTTCGCTTTGCGGATTGTTTATGACCGCGATGATGCGCGTGCGCTTGAAGCAATTTTGCGCCAGTTGGCAAATGACGAGGTTCGCCGGATCGTCGCCCGTAGCGGCGATAACTAAATCGGCGCGCTCAATGCCGGCGGCTTTAAGCGTCAGCGGGTCGCAGCCGTCGCCTTGCATCATCACGTCGCCTAAATCGGAAGCCAACGGACGAAAAACGCCCGCGTCTTTTTCCATCAACAGAACTTCGTAATCGTTGTTAATCAGCGAACGCGTCAGGTGATAGCCGACGCGTCCACCGCCAATAATAATCGCGTAGGACATTACATAGTCTCCAATGAACTGGCGTCACCGTTGATGGAAATTTCGTTGGGCAGGGAGGGAAAGTGCCCTTGATTAATGAAATTTTCCAGCAAGCCTTCCACAATGGTCGTGGTGCAAATGGTTTCGATGCCCATATCGTGAAAAATCTCGGCGCGCACCGGATCGTGCAAACGCGCCACGGTGCGCTTGACACCGTATTTGTGCTGCAAAAGTTGGGCGATCATCAAATTGCGATTGTCGCCGCTGGTGACGGTGACGCCAATATCAGCGGTGGCCGAGCCAGCGCTTTCCAGAACATCGTGATCGAGGCCCGAACCTTGATAGGTTTTGCCCGCGAAGTTTGGCCCCAAGCGCAAAAAGGCTTCGCGGGCGTTGTCCACAATCGAAACTTCATGTGCTTGCGCCGCCAAACGACGCGCCAAGCGCGCTCCGGTGCGGCCACAACCAATAATCAAAACTTTCATTATTTTCCCTATGCCCAACATCAATGAGAAGGCGTGGTTTGCGGCTCTGGCGCGAATTCCTGCCCCGGTGCATCCGCCAGCGGTTTCAAGATATACGGCACATTGGTGACGACCACGCCTTCACGTTCGTGCAAGCGCAAAGCTAAGAGCAACCCAGCGTGACCGTGCAGCAACTTTGCCCACCATTCGCGCGGCACAAATTCGGGAATCACAATGGTAATCAAACTGCGTGGCTCTTCTTTTTGAATTTGAGTGATGTGGTCAACCACCGGGTCAACTAACGAGCGATAAGGCGAGGGCAGCATTTCCAGCGGCACGCCGCGCGAATATAAAGTCCACTTTTCGCGCAAGCGCTTTTCGCGCGCTTGATCTATCGAAATATGCAGGGCTTGCACGTCCGGCGAAATTGAGCGGGCATATTGCAAAGCGGCAATCACGCCGCGATGAATGTCGGGCACCAGCACAAAAACAAAGTGACGCCGCCCTTGCATCGGGCGATAATTTTCCAACGATAACTGCTGCGCCACGCTGCGATAATGCGCGTTGATTTTGCGTAGTCCCATCACGATGATCGGAATAGCCGCCGCCACCATCCACGCGCCGCCTTTGAACTTAGTGTAAAGGATGATGCACATCACGATAAACGTTGCCGTCGCGCCGATGGCATTAACAGCGACGTTCAATTTCCAGTTGGGCGGGCGCAATTTGCGCCAATGCAAAACCATGCCGCTTTGTGACAGCGTGAACGATAAAAACACACCCAACGCGTAAAGCGAAATAATGCGTGTCACCGAACCGCGAAAGATGACAATCAAAACCGCCGAGCATAAAGCCAGTGCGATAATGCCGTTGTTGAAGGCTAATCTATCGCCGATATTCGCCATCTGGCGCGGCATATAGCGGTCACGCGCCAGCACCATGCTCAGGCGCGGAAAATCGGCGTAAGCGGTGTTGGCCGCAAGAACCAAAATCGCTGTCGTGAACATTTGCAACACAAAATAAAACCACGCCGCACTGGTGCCATCGAAGGTGCGATGCGCCAAAACCGAAAGCAACGTTTCCGTACTTTCGATGTGGTTATGCTCGACGGCAAATTGCGATGTGCCTTCGGCCAGTGCAACAATCGGCTGCGAATTCGACATATAAGCCAGCGCTGTAATGCCCAAGAAAAGCGTAACCAGAATGGTCGCCATCCAGCCGAGAGTAATGGCCGCGTTGCGCGATTCGGGCGGCTGAAAGGCCGGAACGCCGTCGGAAATTGCTTCGATACCCGTTAAAGCCGTGCAACCCGACGCAAAAGCGCGCAGCAGCATGAAAAAGCCGAGTTGATGCGTTTGATAAGCCGGGTTGGAAATGGCTTGTTGCTGATGTTGCAGCACGCTATAGTCGCCCAAACCTCCATTTTGCTGGCGGTAAAAGCCGTAAACCAAAAGCGCGACCATCGAAAGCAAAAAGCCATAAGTCGGAATCGCGAAGACAGTTCCGCTTTCTTTCATGCCGCGCAGATTGAGCAAGGTAATCAGCGCGATGAACATCAAACACAGGTAAATCACAGACGATGCGTGACCTTGCAAATGCGGAAAGGCCGAAGTGAGCGCCGCCACGCCCGCCGCCACGGAAACCGCCACGGTCAGAACATAATCAATAAGGAGCGCCGCTGCTGCGACAAGCCCGGTTTGTTGTCCGAAATTTTCCTTTGCCACCAAATAGGCGCCGCCGCCTTGCGGATAGGCATAAACCGTTTGGCGATACGACAGCGCCACGATGACCAAAAGCGCGCCGATGCCAAGGCCCACTGGCAACAGCGTGTGCAGGTTTTGCAGGGTTTCCGGCGCGGTAAAGCTCACCGTCAGCATGAGCGCCAGCAGAATTTCTTCGGTGGCGTAGGCGGTGGACGACAGCGCGTCGGAAGCGAAAACGGCTAAGGCGATGACTTTGGGCAATCGCTGATGATGTGCCCGGTCCGTGGCGATGGGTTGGCCGACTAACAAGCGTTTCAGTGAAAACGCCATATTGTTAATTCCTTTGGGGTTGTAGGACAACTCTGCATGATGATTCTCCCACGCGTGAATGTTAGCGCGCCATGATAAAGGCGTCAATAGAGCGATTACAGGCTTTTTACGGCACGCTATACTTTGAAATTATGCAAGAGAGAATTGAATTTTCCGCTATTGTTTGCGACCCGGAAATCTGCCACGGCGCGCCCACCTTTCGCGGCACTCGCATTTTCGTGGCCGATGTGCTGGAACAAGTGGCAATGGGCATGGCGTGGGAGTCCATCATTGAACAGTGGCGTGGTGCTATTACGCGCGATGCCATCGCCGAAGCTGTGCGTCTGGCACGCCGCAGTTTTCTGGATCGCGTCGAAGAAGTTGAACGCGAGCAGGAACAGGCTGTGTCATGATTGTCCTCGACGAGAATATCGTGGAAGACGAAGCGCAGCTACTGCGTGCGTGGCGTATTTCGTTCCGACAAATAGGGCAGAATATTGGACGCGCCGGTATGAAGGATGAGGAAATCATACCCTTTTTGCATTCGCTCAAGCGTGTGACTTTTATAACGCGTGATTTGCGATTTTATTCGCGCGAGACGCCACATTCCAATCATTGCCTGCTTGTTTTAGCCGTTGAGCAGCAGGAAGTGGCCTCTTTTGCGCGCAGATTCCTCAAGCATTCCGATTTCAACACGACGCAAAAACGCATGGGAACTATCATTCAAGCGAACCAAAATGGCCTCCGCGTGCGCCGCTTGAATCAACCAAGTGACACGGTTGTGCCTTGGCTCAGATTAGTGTGAAAATAGAATAATGCTTCTCAAACCGGGCGAACATTTACAGGGCAAAAGCACATCTTACGAGATGTCCGAAGTGATCGGGCAGGGCGCTTACGGCACCGTTTTTCGGGCGCGCGATGCTGAAGGCGCGTTTGTGGTTATCAAGCAGCTTTTCGATACCGGCAGCGGCTCGCCAGAAGATTTCGCGTATCAACGCAAACTATTCTGGCGCGAAGCCGATATTCTTTCGCAAATCAATCATCCCAAAATCGTGCGCTTTATCGAACGCATCCCCGACGATGTGCCGCACAGTGCGCCGCCCGATGGCGATTTGTTTTTGGTATTGGAACTGGTGCAAGGCCCCAGTTTGCGCAAGGTTTTCGATGAATACCGCGCCGCCCACAATAATCAGCCGTTTCCCGCCGAAACTGTCGTCGCTGTTGGCACGGAACTATGCGAAGCCTTAGATTATGTGCATCGAATGCCCGGTCAGATCATTTATCGCGATTTGAAGCCGGAAAATGTGATGTGGGATTCGCAAAATCAGGTTTGCAAATTAGTGGACTTCGGCACTGCGCGTTTTTCGGCCAAAAGCCGCAAAGTGACGCAGGGACTCGGCACCGAAGGCTACGCGCCGCCCGAACTGTATTCCACGCGCGCCGATGTGACCTTTAGCGCCGATGTTTTCACCATTGGCGCGCTGCTTTACGAACTTCTCAGCGGCGAAACACCCGAACCCAAAATGACGCCGCGCGATTTTCGCGGCTACGATCCGCGCATTCCCGATGGTTTAAAAACCATCGTTTTGACCGCGCTGCAAATGGACGCCGCGCGGCGCTATCAAACCGCCGCGCAAATGGGCGAGGCACTGAAAAGTCTCGGCATTCAGCGGCCCGCTGCGGCTTTGGAAGAAGTCGGCGGCGGGCGCGCCAAGAATCTTCATCCGCTGCTTTCGTGCTTTTGCCCGGCCTGCGGCACCGCGCCACGCACCGAACGCGCCTTGTTTTGTGGCAAATGTCGCGCGCCGATTCATACAGTCATGCTGCGTGTTCTGTCCAAAAACGCGCCGCCCAGTTTGCTGTATTTGCAAAAAGAAGAATCGCGTTTGGGCCGCACCGATCCCGATTCGGGCGTCTTTCCCGATATTGATTTATCGCGTTTCGATCAAGGCCGCTTCGTCAGCCGCCACCACGCCAGCATCAAACGCAACGGCACACAATTCTTCATCACGGCGCAGAAAACCTTAAATCCCACGCGTGTGGACGGCTTTTTAGTCGCTCCCGGCGCGACACTGCCGCTAAATGACGGCTCGCGCGTCGAATTCGCCGATTTGGTTTGCAATTTCTTGATTCGTCCGGTCACAGGATGAAAATAAGCGGCTTATCCTGCCTTTTTGGGAGGCCAACCGCGTTCTGAGTAGCTTCCTCAATCTTCAATACGCACGACCTCCGCTGGACATGGATGATTTGGTCATTCATTGAACAAAAAGAGTTAACTCTTGGGCTTAAAATGATTTCATTCGTTCTGTTGAAACCATTTTGGGACTGCGTTAAACTTATACAGTCGTTGCCGAACTGCCCTTTTAAGGAGACCTCTCATGCTTACGCTCGAACAGGTGCGCGCCGTCAACGACGGCTTGAAAAGCGGCGATTTACACGCTGCCTTGCGCCCTCTCGAAGAAACGATTGACTTGCGGCACGCCGAACTGCCCCGACTTGAAAAAAGTGCCCTCGCGGCGCTGAAAACCGGCCTGCAAACGCCCGAAAATGCCCAGTTTTGGGCCGAAATGGTGTTTCATCCTAATGTTTCGGTGCGTCGCTTTGTGCGCAAAACAATGCTGGGTTTAAAGCGCGAAGCCGCGCCGATTGCCGCGCCGTTACAAAAGCGCCTCGAACAATTTTGGGCGCAGGAAACCGCCTTACCCGATTCCATAAAACCACGCGAAGCGGCATTGCGCCGCGAACAACAAGAAATCGTTTCCAGCGCCGTCGAAATCCTCTTGCGCGCCGACCCGGAAATCTTTATGGCGTTTTACGCCAACGTGCTTGATGCGCAGCCACTTCTCAAAGATCAAACGCAAAAGTGGGAAGGGTGGCAGAAGAAACAAGCGGCGTATTCCAAAGCGGTCAAGGAGAAAAACGACGCTCTCATTCGCGCCGAGTGGGGCGAGGAATATCTGGATTGGGATAAGCGCAGTCAACTGCCGTGGCGCATTTGGCGCGAACTCGCCGAGCGCGTGCAAAGCGATGCCGAAGTGCAAAAACTGCTGGCCGATTTGGGTGAAAACCCTTGGCAGCGGGCCTCGCAACAATGGCATCCCGAACTCTTTTTCCAGTCGGCGATGCATCTGGTTTTTCTGCCTGATGCCACTGGCCCACAAAAGGAAATTGCCGCTGTTTTGCGCCCGTATTTCTGGCGCTGGATTGAGGCCGCGTTTGATGACAATTCAACCGAAGAGTCGCGAAAACGAGTGGTGCGACGCGCGAATCGGGCGCTTCACAGTTACCAACTATCGGCTCAACTGGGCCGCGACGAATTATGGCAACGCGTTCCTGTCCTATTGCAAAAATCGAAGACCTCGCTTCTTTCCGAGATCACAGCAGTCTACAGGGTGAACAATTTCAGCAGCGGTGCGACGCACGGCGCGCTGTGGAATCAATTAGCGATGGGATTAAGCCAATCGTGCTACAGACCTTACAATTTAAAAGAAGGCGAATGGTCTGTGCCCGAACAGATCACACCGGACTTGTTGCGCGGCCTAAAAATTGACTTTAAAGACAATTATTTGAGTAGCCTGCTCGAAAGCGCGGCCAAACATCTCGAAACAGAGCGCGCCAAAGAAAACGCGGCGCCCGAAATCATCCGCCCGCCGCTCCCTGTCTTTATGCCCGAAGACGACATCGCACTCCATTTCGACTGGACTGAGTTCGCGCGCGAAAGAGACGCGCTGGGCATTCAAGATTATCAGGCTTATGTCAAGCAGAAAACAGACGAAATCAGGCGCGAAACCGAAGCGATTGAAAATCCCGACGAGCAAAGCGCCAAACTCATTGAGCCTTCCAGCCGCAGCGGTCATATTTTGCTCTCACGCCTTCCCTATTGGCGCATTTGGAAAAGGCAAATGGGCGGCACGGCGCTGAAAAACTTGCTTTGGCCGCGCGTTGGCCCAGCGCTGTGGGCACGCTACGAAGAAAAACTCGAAGCCTATCGCCGCGTGGAAACCGACGATCCCGCGCCCAAACTCGAAGAAAAACTCACCGCCAGCGAACTGAAAATCTGGAAAACCGAACAGCGTCGCCGCCAGCGCCAATTGATTCAAAATGAGTTAGAAGACATCTCGACCTTGTTACGCGAAGTCGAAGGTTTTGAAACCGAAACGCGCCTGCTCAAATTGCTCCATCGTCCCGGCGTCAAAGAAGTCGCCAACGCCAATGCGACCACGCTTTTGCAACAATTGGGCAGCATCGGTTTTTACGTTCATCCGGTGGCAAAAGAACAGGGGCGCGACGAAAAATGGCTGCGTGAAAATTTCTTTTTAGAGCAAAAATGGGCGCCCTTCATTGAGCAATTTGAAGAACAATTGCTGGGTAGCAAACAAACTCATCAATGGCAGCGCGCCAGCCATTTGATGCTCTTATCTGTCGCTTATTATCGCCTGAACACGCCCCAAAGCCGCGCGAAATTCCGCGAATTATTGGCGCAAATGGAAAATGTGCCACATGGACTTTCCGGCCCGGTTGTCGCCCTCGGTGATATCGAAACGTGGCTTTTGCTCGTCGAAAAATTACGTTGGCCTGACCCGAATCTCAAAGAGTTGTGGACGCGCACGCGCCAAAATCTCGAAAGTGACGACGCGCGCCGTTTGACCACGCAAGTGTTGCAACTCGCGGCGACAACTTCACGAGAACGCGCCGCGAAATTCATGCTCGAAATGCTGGACGAAGTGCCCATTGCCGAACTTGAAGCGCACATCGAAACCATTGTTTCGGCACTCGAAAGCCCGCTCATCGCCATCAAACGCTGGGCCTTAAAAACTTTGCCGCAATTGCTGACAAATTACGATGAAGCCAGCGCCGCGTCACTTGTAGGCGAGATGTTGTGGAACGAAAACGGCGCGCTCGTCAAAGACGCTGCCAAATTTCTCGGCGCGCAAGGAGGCGAAGCCGACAGTGTCGCGTGGCAGGCGTTACAAGACGCGACTTCGCTGGAAAACCAAGCGATTTTGGAAGCCGTTTTTCGCGCCCTTGCCAACCTCAAAAAACGCGACAAAGCATTGTCATTGAACGAAAACGCGCAAGAAAAGTTAGCCGCCCTGTGCGAACTTTCGCCAGATCGCTTTGAGAAATTTCAGAAGAAACTGATCGGTTGATAGCACACAAACAAACGCGCATTTACGCGATTTTTTAGAAATAATTCGCGTAAAGTTTCGAATATTTGCGTAATTTGCGTGCTATGAAAGAGGAGATTTATGCAAGTCACACTCGCTTATCGTGCGCCGTCGGTTATCGAAACGGGCACGCAATCGCTGTTCAACTTCGCGCCGAATGTGAGGCGTGAGCCGGTCTTTTTTCAAGGCGGCTTGCGCGACCCACTGCTTGTGCGCGATGCACTTTTGAATTTGCACGATGTCGTCACATCCGATTTCGACACGCGCTTATCTGCCGAAGAGTGGAATCGCATTCTCGATCCAGTTGCCACCGTTGCGCCCGACCAACTGTTCTTCGAGGCCTTTTCGCAAGACGAAAGTTCGTATGGCCGCGTGGCGCTGCGGCCCGGCGTTTTAGCGGGCGTTGACCGGTGGGAAAGCGGCACGACCAATGTAGATTTCACGCCGCAACTCGCCAATGCGATTGGCGCTTTGCGTTCGAGTTCATCGGCGCGTTTTCAAGTTGACCCGGAGGCGTTTTCGGCGCAAGTGGACGGCAAAATGCATCGCGAAAAGAAAGTAAAATTGCCGCCGTCGTGGTTGCGCGGCTTTTTGAATGTGCAATCGGCGATGACGGGCGAAACCGCCGATTTTGAAATGAATCGCGCCGATTTGCGCAATTTGCTGGCGTTTATGAAAACGCACAAAGAAAAATTCGGCCCGCGCGCCTTAGTTTTTAAATTAAAGCCCGGCGAAAAAGTCGAAGTAGTTTGGGAGCCGTGGAATCACAAACAAACGCTGTCTGGTTCGGTTTATCGCGGCGCCAAAGAGCAGGAAATTCGCTTATTCGGGCGGCGGCGCTTGTTTTTGCTGAACCGCATTTTGCCGAAAATGCAGCGCCTGCGCGTTTTCTTGTGTGGCAGCGGCTTGCCGTCGTTTTGGATCGCCGATTTGGGGCGCGACGAAGTGAGTTTTCAGCTTGCCATTTCCGGTTGGACAACGCGGCCTTTTGCGGCTTCCAATTTGTTTTTGAACGAATCGCAAGAAAAATTGGACGCCGAAACTTTGCATCGCGCGCGTCTGGCCTTGCGCGCCGATGAAGCGATTTCGAGCGACGATTTGGCACGTAAACTCAACATCGCGCCCGCGCAAAGCAAGCGACTTTTAGCGCTCTTGTGCGCGCAAGGCCAAGCCATGTTCGACCTCGAAACGCGCCGTTATCGCAAGCGCGAAGTGTTGGATGTGCCGCTTGATGACTTGAAACTGGAAATGGATTCGTCGCGTTTAGAAGCGGCGCGGCAATTGGCAAAAAGTGGCGCTGTAAAAATCGAAAGCAACGAAGAGGGCTTGCTGCAAACCACCATGCGCGGCGAAGTAAAAAGCAACGATAATTCTTATCCGGTTGCTGTGACTTTGGATAGCGACGGCAAAATCGTGGACGGCGACTGCGAATGCACTTGGTTTCACTATAACGCCCTGCGCGGCGGCCCCTGCAAGCACATTTTGGCCTTGCGCGAAGCAGTCACGAACGCGGGCAGCAACGTCGAAAGCAAGCAAAGCGAATGGTGGGACGTATTGGCGTAGTGGGGAACGTGCGCGAAGTAGGAAACAATATCTGAGCCAGCACGAAAAAGCGCGCTTCTCGCCTGAGAAACGCGCTTTTTGTTGAATCAAAACACGAAATGAATCGCTAAAATCAGACCCTTTGCCAACATAGCATAGTCTCTTGTTAGGCGGCTGTTATCACGTTTGAGTCACGATGTTCTGCTCTTAACCAACCATTCCTTATCGTTCCACCAAGCCTTAAACTCGCCCACTGGCTTAATCTGTATGAGCGGGTCGTCTGTTTGAACTAACGCTATGAAACGCAAACCGAAGAGAAGGTTTTGATGGTAATTATGTGCGATGATGTCCAAAATTCTATGAGCGCAGTAAGGGAATTTGCTATGAAATGTATCGAAATGCTTGAAGACGATTACAAGGCCGCTCTCGTTTGGCACTTCAACGTCGCTCAAGTAATCGTTAAAACCATCCACGTTGGGATTTAGGTCGTAATCCTGAAGCACACCCAAACGTGAGGAGAAGTCATTCAAGATGGTCTGCTCATCTTTATAATCCTGACAGTCGAACTCGTGAACCGTGTATCCGTGCTGTTTGAGATACTGAACGGTCTCTTCCAAAATCTGTAACTTGTGAAACAGCGTGACCGGGCCATAGCGCAGCAGTTGCCAAATTTGCCAATCGTCGCGGAGTGTTAATTTGTTGAATGCAGCCATGCTTTTATTTTATTGCTTCCAGCCAAGCTGCGCGCAAGCAACACAACAATGTTATTCACCCGCACTTTTGCGGTTTAAACCACGAAATATTCTCTCAAAAGATAGGAAAAAACCTGTAGGAAACTGCAAATCGTCCTAAGACTTATTTATCCTTCACTCCGCTTGTTCACAGGCATTCGTTGAATAAGCGGAGGGAGGGCTAAATTTTCCGCTCCTTAAGGCGTGTTTGGTTTGGCCTTGCGCGGCTTGCGTTCGCTGGTGCGAGTGCCTCCGGCCTGCGAGTATTCGGGAGAATCGGGGCCAAAAGCGCCGCGAATGCCCGAACGAGCGCGCGTTACCTTGACGTTTAAGAGTTTTTTGCGGTCGCGGCGCGTGCG
>JANMKN010000095.1:0-6811 GCA_031372065.1 Abditibacteriaceae bacterium
ACCCTTGCCGGCTTCGATTTCTCGAATGACCTGCAACTTGAATTCACGACTGAACTGCCTTCTGGTTTTGATTGACATCGTAAGCCTCCATTTTACTTAATGGTGCTTAACTACTTGTCGCATTTTAGGGGTGCAGTCCAAGGAGAACCTCGCCCATACGTTTCCGCCCGTTTCAAGCGAGAAGAACCGTATTAGTTACCATCTCCTCTCCCCACGGGGGAGAGGGTGGGTGAGGGGATCGAGCGACGAAGTCGCTCTTTTCTCTAACATAAATCAACCGCGTAACATGAGTAATACTGTTGGGGTGCTTAAAAGGATTTTTATCATGTTCTCTCGTTTTTGTTTGACGACTTTGTTCAGTTTACTGCTGAGTTTTGCTGTCTACGCGCAGCCTCCCAAACCTGTTGTGCCAGCGCCTCAATTGGACGACTGGGGCGCGTTTAATCAATTGGAAGCGCAACTCAAAGCGGCTAATGCCGAACCGCAGGCTATTATTGATGCCTATCAGAAACTCTACGAAAATCGCCCGAAAATGCTGCCGCTGGTTGCCATCAAGTTGACTGTCAATGTCGCCGAAGCGCATAAAAAACTGGGCAACGCCGACAAGGTTTTGGAAATTGACGATTGGGCCATCAAGCAATATAATGATGCGCCCGAAGTGGTCTGGCTCATCCAACACAAAGCCAATGCGCTCAACGCGCAGAAAAAATACGAAGACACCACCAAACTGATTGAGGAGAATTGGTTTCCCCTCGTGCGCGGCGGTCAAAGCGGCGAAGATTGGCTGGTGATGTATGCCGCCACGGCGGTGCGCGAGGCCGTGGATGCCTACGAAGCGCTGGGGCAAAGCGATAAAGAAATCCCGTTGTTGCTCAAAGCGATCAATTACCTTCCCGCGTTGTGGGACGACAAAGAACAAGGTCAAGGCGATTGGCGCGATGGCTGGCTTTACAACACGCTGGTGCCGCAACTTATAAAGAGCAATCGGGCCGACGAAGCGCTTTCGTGGGCCAAATTTCACTACCTCACGGCCTCGTTCGATAAAGACGCTTTGGCGCGCGCCACCACTTCTTTGGGCCGCGTGTGGGGCGAGAAAGAAGAATACACGAAGATTCGCGTTTTCTCGCAGTTGCAAGAGCCGATGCCGGATGCGGCGCTGAAAAACCCTCTTGATGGCGTGGCTTTGCCCACTTTGGACGACAAAATCTGGCGCGAGAATTTGGCGCGCACGGCGATTAATTTGGATGTGACCAAAGGCGCCCTGAACCGCAGCAAAGTCAAAGAAAGCATCGCAGTTTTAATGGTGCGCGGCGACTTTGGCGGCGCCATGAAATTAGCGCAGCGCCTGATGAAAGACGACCCGACCAAGCCCGATGGCGCCTTGCAAATCTGTCGCGTTTTCAAGGCGGCTGATTTGTCGGTGCGCCGCGCCAATCTTTTTCTGAGCTATCTCGAAGGCCAAGCCGCAAACCCGATTCCGGCCTTTCTTAAAGAGCAAGAAGCCAAAACACCGGCACCGTAGAGTTTTTGATTAAAATAAAAGCCTCGCAAAATTGCTTGCGAGGCTTTTCTGTTTGACTATGCTCTAAAGGGAAGGCAAAGTTGCACTTTACTATGAATCTTCGACGTTTGGCGTGGCGTAATTTCTGGTTTCATCGTCGCGCGTTGTTAGGCGTCGCGCTCGGCGCGATGATTACGGCGGCGATTCTGACGGGCGCTCTCGCAACCGGCGATAGTGTGCGGTTTTCGCTGCGCCAAATGGCATTGGCGCGGCTTGGCAACATTGATTACGCTCTCGCGCCGCACGAGCGATTATTTCGCGAAAAATTGGCTTCGGAAATCGGTGCTGATTTGCAGAACGTCGCGCCCGCGCTGATTTTGCCCGGTATTGCGGCCTCGCAAGACGGAAAACAGCGCGCTAATCAGGTGCAGGTTTGTGGTGTGGACAGCCATTTTTGGTATCTCGGCGGTGCAAAAAGCAATGTGCCCAATGAAATCGGCGATGGTGTGATTATCAACGGGCGATTAGCCGCGCAAATGAACGCTAAAGTTGGTGATTCCATCGTTTTGCGCGTCGAAAAACCGACGTTTTTGGGCCGCGATGCGCCGCTTTCGCGCGACGAAGATAATAACGCTGCACTGGTGCTGGAAATCAAAAACATCTTGCCCGATTCGGGGATTGGCCGCTTTAGTTTGCAGGCCAATCAGGTGCCGCCTTACAACGCCTTTGTGGATTTGCACGCGCTGCAAAATGCGGTTGAGCAAAAAGGTCGCGCCAATCAAATTCTTATCAGCGGCGAATGCCAAGAAACAGTTGGCACCACCTTGCAAAAGCATTTTTCGTTGGCCGACACAGGCGCGCAGTGGAAACAAATTCCCGCGCAAAATGCGCTTGAATTGCGCACAGCGCGCGTTTTTCTTGATCCGCAAATTGCGAGCGCGGCGATGGCGCAGCCAAAGGCCAAACCCGTCACGACGTATTTTGTCAACAGCATCGGCGTTGGTGGAAAATTCATTCCCTATTCGATGGTGGCAGGCGTTAAAAGTGCGCCCTTGCCGTCTTCGATGGGCAAAGATGAAATTGTTCTCAACCAATGGGCCGCGCGCGATTTAGGAGCGAAAGTTGGCGCCAATGTCACGCTGAAATATTTCGTGATGGGGCCGGGGCGTAAGCTGATGGAGAAGTCAGCCGATTTTCGTTTGCGCGCTGTTTTGCCGCTCAAAGGCGCGGCACTTGACGCGGCTTTAATGCCGGATTTTCCGGGCATCGCCAATGCCGAAAACTGCCGCGATTGGGAGCCGGGCATGGCGGTGGATTTAAAGAAAATTCGTCCGCAGGATGAAAAATATTGGGACGCTTACAAAGGCACACCCAAAGCGTTTGTGCGCCAAGATGTCGCCGCTGAATTATTCAAAAATCGTTTTGGTGAATTGACCGCCGTGCGTTATCCGGCGAGCGCGAATGGAGCCAAAATGGAAGCAAAAATCATCGCCGCCGCGAATCCTGGCGCACTGGGTTTGCGCTTCAATGCCGTGCGCGAACAAGCCTTAGCCGCAGGCGCTCAAGGCTTCGATTTCGGCGGCTTATTTATTGCCTTTAGTTTCTTTTTAATTGTTTCCGCGCTGCTTTTGACGGCCTTGCTTTTTGCGCTCAACGCCGAAAATCGCGCCCGCGAAATCGGGACTTTACTGGCACTTGGTTTCACTCCGAAAATCGTGCGGCGCTTGCTATTAATTGAAGGTTTGATTGTTTCGCTCGTTGGCGCGTTGCCCGGCGCGTTTTTGGGTTTGCTTTACACGCGCGCCGTTTTGCACGGCTTAAACGGCGTTTGGCAAGGCGCAACGGCCACGGCGGAACTGGATTTTTATGCCTCGCCGCCATCGTTTTTGGGTGGTATTTTTGGCGCGGTTTTGATGGCGTTGTTTTCGATTTGGCTGGTGGCGCGCAAGCAAGGCGCAGCCCCAGCGCGTGTTTTGTTGAATGGCGAAATGCAAAACGAAACCAGCGCAACGCCAAAGAAAAGTAAATGGGCCGCGCTTGGAAAATTTCTCTTTTTAGCTTCGTTTCTCGTAGCGTTAGGCACGATCTTTTACGGCGCTACGCTGCCTGCGCCACGGCAGGCGGAGATTTTTTTTAGCGCCGGTTTTTTGCTTTTGTTTGCGTTGTGCGGCTGGAGTTATGACTTCATCGCCAAGGCGCCGAAGTCGTTGGCCCTTAATGCCAAAGCAGTGGCTTTGCGCAATTTGCGGCGGCGATTGGGGCGTAGTTTAGCGGTGATAATTTTGCTGTCGTGCGCCAGTTTTTTGATTGCGGCAGTGGGCGCGTTTCGTCACGATCCGCAAAGCGACGCCTCGCTGCGTGAGCGCACTTCAGGCACGGGCGGTTTTTCTTTGTGGGCCGAAAGTTCGTTGCCGGTTTATGTGGATTTGAATACTAAACAGGCGGGCGAAAAATTCAGTTTTGACAAGGCAAACTCGTCGTTTGTGCCGCTTCGTGTGCGTGCCGGTGACGATGCCAGTTGTTTGAATCTCAATCGCGCGCAAACGCCGCAACTTTGGGGCGTGAGTCCTGCTGAATTAGAAAAACGCAAGGCGTTTGGGCTTGATTGGAGTTTGCTGGAAAAGCCCGTGCAAAACGCAATTCCGGCCATCGGCGATGAAAATACCATCATGTGGGGTTTGGGCAAAGGCATCGGCTCGACGTTGGATTATGTGGATGAAAACGGTAGGGTCTTTCCTGTGAAAATTGTCGGCCTCGTCAACAAAACGATTCTGCAAGGCGCCTTAATTATCAATGAAAAAGAGTTCGTGCGCGCCTTCCCCTCAGCGGGCGGTTATCGCGCCTTTTTGATTGATGCGCCTGTGGGCAAAGAAAATTCGTTGCGCGAAGAACTCACGCACGGCTTGCAGGATTTTGGTTTTGAAGTGACGCCAGCGGCAGGGCGCCTCGCTTTGTTTCAGAACGTCGAAAATACCTATCTGTCCATTTTTCAGGCTCTTGGCGGCTTGGGATTGCTGCTGGGCAGCGCTGGTTTAGGCGTGGTAGTTTTGCGCAATGTGTTGGAACGGCGCGGCGAATTGGCGTTGTTGCGGGCTGTCGGATGGCAGCAAAATGCGTTGCAACGCTTAATTTTCGTCGAACACGCCGTTTTAGCCTTGATTGGTTTGGGAATCGGCATTGCAACGGGATTTATTGCGATTGTGCCCTCGTTAAAACAAGCGCAGGCGCCGATTTCATCGTTGGGCTTGACGATGGGAATTATCGCGCTTTCGGCCTTGTTTTGGACATATGGCGCGACCAAAGTGGCCTTGCGCGGCGATTTGATGGAGGCGCTGCGGAACGAGTAGGGGAGATTAAACATCGAACTTCCCCGTCTCTTGTAAGTCTGGGAAGACTCAAATTGGGACTGACAACAAGGAAACTCATGCGAAAAATCGCTTTTGAAACAATAATTTGGAGTGCTGCCATTAGCGCAACGGCTTTGGCGGCGCCAACGGCCAAAAATGCGGCGAAAGCTGCGTCGCCAAAATCTACTAAATCGGGTGTTAAACCGGCCACAACGGTTAAACCCGTAGTTGCGAAGCCGACGACCAAGCCAATGACCAAACCCATTGTCGCAAAACCTGCCGCCCCAACAGCGACAGCGCCCAAAACGGAAGCGGCGCCACCTGCGGGGCCGCTGTATCAGAATGATTTGCAAAAATTGGCTCCGGGCAAAATGCCGGATGAGTTCCTTGTCCTCGGCGGTGAGTTTTCCTTGGTCAAAGACGGCGACAACGTTTTGATTGAGTTGCCCGCCGATCCGATTGACGCTTTTGGCCTGCTTTATGGCCCCACGATGAAGAATGAAGGCGCCGTGGCCTCGGCGCGCATTTTCGGCACGAAAAAAGGCCGTCGTATGCCTTCTTTTGGCGTTGGCGTTTTCGGCATCAGCGGTTATAAAGTGCGCCTTTCGCCAGCTGCGGGCAAGTTAGAAATTCTCAAAGATGAAATCGTCAAAGCCGATGTGCCCTTCGAGTGGAAAAGCGAAACGTGGACGCGCCTGAAAGTTGAGGCTCATCCGATTGACAAAGGGCAGTGGAAAGTGCAAGGCCGTGCGTGGCCGGACGGCGAAAAAGAGCCTGAAACATGGCAAATCGAATGGACTGATGCGGAAGTGCCGCCATCGGGCCGCGCCTCACTGATTGGCGCGCCGTATTCAGGTTTGCCGATTCGCTTCGATGATTTAATAGCCGACAAAATCAAGCCGTAAAACCTGCGCTTATGAGTTATGCTTTATGATGTCAATTATTGAACGGCATCATGCAAATCATCGAATCTCCGCAGGCTATGCAGGCGCTTTCGGCGCAGTGGAAATGTGATCTCCAGACTATAGGATTTGTGCCCACGATGGGCGCCTTGCACGAAGGGCATCTCGAACTTTGTCACCGCGCCCGCCGCGAACACGGCAGATTTGTCGCTTCGATTTTTGTAAATCCTTTGCAGTTTGGCCCGAATGAAGACCTCCAGAAATATCCGCGCCCTTTTGAACGCGATTGCGAATTATTAAGTGCCGCCGGTTGCGATGCTGTGTTTGCACCATCGCGCGACGCCATGTATGGAGCCACGGGAATCACTCATGGTCACACTTCGCCCGGCGTGCCCTACACCTTTATCGAAGTCGCAGTGTTGGGCGAGATTTGGGAAGGCGTCACACGACCCGGCCATATGCGCGGTGTGGCTACTGTAGTCGCGAAACTGTTCAATATCGTTTGCCCGACAGCGGCCTATTTCGGTGAAAAAGATTATCAGCAACTCAAGATCATCGAACAGATGGTGCGCGATTTGAATTTCCCCTTGCAAATTGTGTCCGTTCCCACCGTGCGCGAAGCCGATGGCCTTGCGATGAGCAGTCGTAACGCTTATCTGAATGTCGAAGAACGTCAGGCTGCCAAGGTGCTGTATCGCGCTTTAACAAAGGCGCAGGAGTTAGCGAAAAAGGGCGAACGCGATGTAACACAATTAGGCCGTGTCATGCAGGAAATGTGCGAAACGCAGCCACTGGTCAGCGTGCAATATATTACGATTGTGAATCCGCACACGTTAGCGCCAATTCATACCTTAGACGGCCCGGCGCGCATCCTAATGGCCGTGCGGGTTGGTAACACGCGCTTGATAGATAATATAGAAATCAGCGGTCGGTGAGCGGTGGACAGAAATCTGACCACTGACCACTGACCACTGACCACTGACCACTGACCACTGACCACTGACCACTGACCACTGACCACTGACGACTGACCACAGACCAATGACCCCTGAACACAGACC
>JANMKN010000114.1:0-19350 GCA_031372065.1 Abditibacteriaceae bacterium
GCCGACGCGCGCGCTCTCAACCAACCGCAAATGGAATTCGTGGCGCGCAGCTACTTCATAAAATGGACTTCGGCTTATCAAAATTCCCAAGCCATTGGGCGCATTGTGCAAAGTTTGGACGCGACTTATAAGGCATGGAAAGCCAACCCGAAATTGGCCGAAGCCGAACCTTCGACTTACAATCCCGATTGGTTTGGCCTTGGGCTTTCGGGCCGCGCCATTTCGCTGTTGCAAAAGCCATTAGCGCCTTTGTTCGATGAAAAAATCACGGGCGCCGAGGTGACGCGCCGCGCCGGTTGGACAGATATGTTAATCGCTTCGCGCGACTGGCATCGTTTTCATCGCCGTCAATACACCAATCAGTCCATGATTAACGATACCTACGGCATTTATCTGTCGAATCGCGGTGTCCTTGCGCTTTCGCCTGACAAAGCGATGCCCGAAAAAGAAGCGCTGCGTTATCTTTACGAATCTATGGGCCTCGAACCGTGGCGCGACAGCGATGTTGACCCCAATAATCCGAACGCCAAGCGCAATTGGGGCACCGGCACCGATTATTTTCAACTGACCGCCAAAGGCCTGACTAAGGAACTCGGTTATGTCGGCTATTACGGCGAAGTTTTAGATTGGGTAGCGAAAATTTACGATGCGACACGCCCCGCTTTTGGCGAAGCAGGCGACCCGAAAATCAAAGAACAAGCGATAAAAATCGCGCGGGCGCGCGCTGCATTTCGTTATCCGTCTTTGGATGATGAAGGTAACACGGCGATGGTCGTCGAAACCATCGTCGGCTGGCGCGATGCGCATTATGGCAGCGATGTGGTTTATGCCCAGCGCACCAGTTGGGACGGTTCGCCGTTGGAAATTGCCGCCGCCACACTCAACCCACAACTCATCGGCTACGTGCAGCAAATGTTCGATGACAATCAGTATTTTGCGTCCGTGCAAGAACGCATGAAAGAGACAGGCTTTCGCACCACATCCGGCCTTTTGGAAACGCCGGGCGAATACGAAATTCTCAAAGCGCAAGCCAAAATGCCGCATCGTTTGCCTATGTCGCCCACTCAGCCAGACTTTGTTTTTTCCGACGAAGAAGATGGCGTTATCGCCGTCAAAAACGGCAACGATATTTTATATGTTTCGCTTTACTGGCGGGCGCGCAATGCCATCAATAATTTAGCGCGCGTGCATTATATCACGCCGAATTTTGACCGCGTGGCGACTGTGCGCCAAGAAACAGAGTTCACGCCGAGCGGCCTGACTTTCAAGCGCGGCAAAAACACTAATGCCCCGTGGGGGCCGTGGCTGCCACGCTATCCCAACGAAGACAATTCCGCTCTGGCCGGTGAAGAATTGCCGATTGCCAAAATCCCGGCGGGCATTGATTTCAAGCCCGGCCAAGAAAGCGTTTACGCCGGCAAAGGCGATTTCTACACGCTACATTACGGCCCCTATCTCATCGGCATGAACATGACGACGGACAAAACCTTCGACATCGCCGTGCCGCAAGGTAGCAAAGAATTGGTGTCAAAAACCAGCGCTAAAGCAGGCGCCGTGAAAAAAGTCGGGCCACGTTCGACGGTGGTTTTTTATAAGGAATTTGCAATTTCTTGAAATTCAAGCGTTTTTAAACGCTAAAAAATTCCAGCATTTAGCTGAATACTATTCATGAATCGAACATTGAAAATTGGTCTGGTGCTGTTAATTACAGGGCTGCTTTTGAACTTCTTGACGCGACTAATTAGCCCGTCTATTGTTGCGGCTCGCCTCGATACAGCCAACACTGTTCAATTATTGGCATTAGCCTTCGGCATTATCCTCTCAATTATTCTTATCTTGGCAGGACTTGTTACTTGCTTCATCGGCCTTGTCAAAATTAAGCCTTGAGGATGATTCAAACTGGCTTATATCTCACTTTTTCATTCTCATAATGCGCAGAATAATAGCGCCAATTCCCAACAGAACAAGAAGATGCGTTGAGTAATCTGCCGAACCTGCTTGAGGTTTGTAGTTAATGAATGGGAAGACAACTGCGACAATTAGGGCGAGGGCTACACCAGCGATAAATCGGTAAGGCATGGAGGGAATTATAAATTACTCATTTTGTTTAGCATAGAACCTTAAACTCAGAGCAATTATTCAATGCGCAAGTTTGAACTGGCACTTTAACTTTGTGCCTAACAAAATGACGGAAAATGAAAACCGGCATTTGTAAGGGCGAACCTTGTGTTCGCCCGATGGACATGGCGCGCGGCAAGGGGCGACCAACAAGAGCATACCAGAAAACATTTGCCGCACTACTTAACAAAATGATCGCAGACGTAGGGGCGCATAGCGTGTGTCTTCTAATCTGCGGGCGCTCGCTGTGCGCCCCTACTACATTCCAACAATTCTTGTTGTTCGGGATTGACTTGACGATTGCTCTTGAGACGGGTCAAAAAATGATACTGCTGACCAAACTCTTCTTTTCTAAGATGCTTGAGATTATCCAAGCCGCCATACCAAGAATCAAATGCCACATAATCAAGCTTTAAGCCGCGCTCTTTGACTTGGCCGATCATCGCTTTGAAATGGTCATTCTTGGTGTAATGCTGACCGTTAGCATTCGTTAGCATCGGCGTTGACATCGTAAACAAGAAAGTCCAACGGCACAACCGGCATCTGAAAGAGCTAAGGCCACCTTCGTGGCCTCAAAACCTTGATTGTGAGACTACGAAGGTGGCCTTGCCCCGACAAACGCTGGTTTCAATCGGCGTGAAAGCCCAACGCCACACCAAATTTTCCAATACGCGATACCGCTTCGGCGCGCACGGCGGCGCGCATTTGATCAAGTTTTTGCATTTGCTCTGGTGTGAGAATCGAAGCCAATTTTTCGCGGGTTTTGGCGTGTAATTCCATCAATTTCGCACGCTTTTGCGCAAAGCCAGAAGCGTCTTGAAAAATGGCGCGGCCTTGTTGGACGGCGTCTTCGATAATTGGCTTGGTTTCGGCGCGTTGCGCGTTTGTCAGGTGCAATTCGTCGGCGACTTCGTTTAACGTGGCGCGCATTCGCGTTTCACGGCTGGCAAATAATTGCTGCGCGGTTTGGCGTTGCTCAGTCGTGAGAAGTTGCGTGATTTTGCCGCGTGTGCTTTCGCGGAGCGCTTTGATTTTTTGCTGCTTTTGCGTGCTGGACAATTCTTTATTTTGCGCGATGGCGCGGCCTTGCGGAATCGCCTCGCACACTAATCCGGCGATGGATTTCTTTTGCGCGTCGCTCAGGTTGATTTGCTTTGCCATCGCCTCGAAGCGCGCTTTTACAACTGCGCGATAGGGATTATTGGCGTCTTTGTTTTGTGCCCGCACAACAACGCTTCCGGCCACGACGGCCACGCCCAACAGGGCTATCAACCACTTTTTCTTGCTTTGCATTTCTGCTCCTTTTGGGGCGCGCCAATCCGTTTCTGCGCGCCGTTTTGCCTTATTCAACGCCAAAAAGCGCGCGGCGACGCACGGTTTGTGTCAAGGAGCAGTCAACAATCGTCAGGGCACGTTGACAAATTTTGACGAATGATTTTTCGTGCTGCCTTAAACTGCAAAATATGGAGTTCCCGAATCGCGTGCTGGTGATTGATGATGACCGCGAATTGTGCAAGCTGGTCAAAGAATTTTTGGAGCCGGAATTTCAAGTCTATAGCGTCTCGCGCGGCGATGAAGGCGCGCGGCGTGCCCAAGATGACAATTTTTCGCTGATTGTGCTGGATGTCATGCTGCCCGGCCTGAGTGGTTTTGAAGTGCTGCGCCAACTGCGCGAGAACAATTGCGCCACGCCGGTTTTAATGCTCACCGCGCGCGGCGATGACATAGACCGTATTGTCGGCCTTGAATTAGGTGCCGATGATTATTTGGCGAAGCCTTTCAACCCGCGCGAACTAACGGCGCGCATTCACGCCATTTTGCGCCGCGCCCGTCCCGCGCCTTCTGCGGCTGTACGCGCGAAATTTCAATGCGACGATTTGGAATTGGATGTTTTGGCGCGCCGCGTGCGTTGCGACAGCCAAACGCTTGATCTAACCGCTGTCGAATTTGATTTGCTCACGCTTTTAGTAAAAAATCTGGGCGTTGTCGTATCGCGCGATGATTTAGCGAAGCACGCCCTTGACCGCAAATGGACGGCGTATGATCGCAGCATTGATATGCACGTTTCCAATTTGCGCAAGAAAATCGGCCCCGCACCCGATGGCAGCGAACGCATCAAATCCATCCGCAGCGTAGGTTATGTTTTAGTGAGTGCGGAATACGAAATGCGGAATGCGGAGTAGAATTTCGCATTCCGCACTCCACACTCCGCGTTTCTATGCGCTCTTTATTTTTCAAAATTTTCCTGTGGTTTTGGCTGACGATGGCGCTTTTGGGCGCGGCTTTATTTGCCATAACGTGGACGCTACGCGCCGAGCCTTTGGTGCCCACGCAGCACGCATTTTTAAGTGAATCGCTCACGCAGAATGCCAAAATCCTCGTATGGCGCTTGCAGACGCGTGGCATGGCGGATGTCAAGGACTACATAAGGCGTATGAGTCAGAAAAACCAAGTGCGCGCTTTGCTTTTCGATGAGACGGGGCACATTATAGCTGGTGATACATCAGTGGAAGGTGCAAGACAGTTAGCCCTCGCCGCCTCCAAACGCGACGAGGTAGAATTCCATATTTCCGGTGCCGATTTAATGGCGGCCCGCCGCGCCGTTGCCAGTGATGGCAAAGTCTATGTCTTATTTGCATCAATGCCACGCACTATGCTTTCGGTGCTTCGCGTGCCGTTAAGCACTCGCGTCCTGCGAATTAGCGCCGTCATTTTCATAGGGAGCTTGGTGTGCTTCGCCTTAGCGCGCTATCTCACCGATCCGGTTGTGAAATTGCGCGCTGCGACGCGGCGTTTCGCAGAGGGTGATTTATCGGTGCGCGTTTATCCGCAATTGGGCCGGCGGCGCGACGAACTGGCCGATTTAGCGCGCGATTTCGATGCGATGGCGGCTCAAATCGCCATTTTATTAAATGCACAGCGCCGTTTATTAGGCGACGTTTCACACGAACTGCGCACGCCACTCACGCGCCTGTATTTGGCTTTGGAATTAGCGCGGCGCCATGCCGGAGACGGCGCGGCGCCAGCTTTAGATCGCATCGAACGCGAAGCCGCGCAACTAAACGAACTTATCGGCCAATTATTGATGCTTTCGCGTTTGGAAAGCGGCGAAGCGCGGCCCGCTCCCCTTTTATTTGACCTGTCGGCAGTGCTGCTCGAAGTTGTGCATGACGCACAATTTGAAGCCGAATCTACGCAGCGCAAAATTCTTTTAGAAGCTAATGAAACTTGCCGAATTCACGGCACGCCGTCCATTTTGCGTAGCGCATTGGAGAATGTCATTCGCAACGCGCTACGTTACACACTGAAAAATAGCAGCCTCGAAATCGCGCTGCACTGCGATGAAAAGCACGCCGTTTTAACCGTGCGCGATTACGGCCCCGGCGTGCCTGACGCGGATTTGACCCAGATTTTTCAGCCGTTTTATCGCGTGGATGATGCCCGTGACCGAGAAGATGGCGGCGCCGGTTTAGGTTTAGCCATCGTCGAACGCGCTATCACCTCGCACGGCGGCCAAGTGCGCGCCGAAAATGCGCTGGGCGGCGGTTTGCTCGTTGAAATTCAACTTCCGGTGGCATAAAAAAGCCGCCGTCACGTTTTCGTGACGGCGGCTTTTATCTTACGGTTTTTAGCGCGGCGCGATGCGCGCGTTACCATCGGGCGAGACGGTTTTGCGTTGCGCAATATAATTCGCCACCGCCTGTTTCACTTTTACGCGCGCCGATTGCCGTCCGGCACTGCTCCACACGTTAAAGTAAGCGTCATTCGCCAAACTGACCGGCATCGCCACGCGAATTGAGTCTTGCGCGCCGATCTCGCGGCCTCCGACATTCACTGAAGTGATGCGCGGTGGGCCACCCTGACCTTTAAACGAAACACTCAGGCCCGCACCGTGCAAAAACGCGACATCGGCAGTGGGATATTCGCGCACAGCGCGCTCTAAAGCCTCACGCAATTGCGCGCCAGTGATGGTAAGTGTCACCACATCGTCATCACCAAAATTGAGCAAACCATCAATGGCAGCCTGCTCAATTTCGCCCGCTTTTAGGGATCCGCTGCGCAAAGCACCACCATTAATCAAAGCGATATCGCTGCCCGCTGCGGCGCGCAAACTATCAGCAGCCAAACGTCCCCACGCGGTTTCGCTTTTATTGGGCCGCTGATTATCGAAATCTGCCGTCGCGCGCCCCACAGCGGCCCAAGCGGGCTGCGCACTCAAAACGACAAGCACGCACGTTATCGCCAGAACAAATTGGAACATACGTCCAAAATTCAATTTCATGATTGTCTAAACACTTTCGAGTTGGTTGAACCCATCTTTCCAACTCGTCGCCGCAGACGTTGACTTTTGGCTGATAGTTCCAAACGAAACATTAGCCACCATTCGCTTCCAACCATTGCAGTAATTCGGCGGTGCTGCCTTTGGCGATAAGCTGGGCATTGCCGCCCCGTTCTTTCACCATTTGCGCCAAATTAGCCTCAATACCAGCTTCGCGGACGGCTTCCCATGCGGGCGTAGCAACGGGGCCGTTGTGCGATTGCAAGACAAAAGTGGAAACATCAGGCACAAATTCGTAAGCCGTATCCCAGCCATCGCGGAAGGGATAATTCATCGCAAAAAAGGCTGTGCCCAGATTGATGCCGGGCTGCGTCGGATAAGAACGAATCTGATCAAAAACCGTTTGTGGCGTTTGTGGTTCTTTGTCACGATAAGCGGGCGTTGTATACCAAAGCCACGGTTTCGCCGAAAAAATCGCGCGCTTGGCCGGAACATCGGCGGGAGGATTTACCAAATGGCGCGCGAACGGCATCAAAATATTCGCATACGAATCAAGCACACGAAACGTTTCTGGTGTGGCGCTCTCGCCCGGATTGAAACTGATGCCCGCGCGTGAATCGCTTTGCCGGATAAACTGCGCCAATTCCAAATAAGGCTGCAATTGCGCCACATTCCCGCCCGGTTCATCTTTCACGGCAAACACCCAATCGTTGTAATTCAATCCGGCGCGCCGCACTTCTTCCAAACGCGTTGTGACTTCTTCGGGCGTGCTGACTTTGAGCGACAACAAGCGCAGGCCACGCCGGTTCATTTCGTCTTTGGTCATCACGCTGTAGCCCACGCCGATGCCATGTGCGCGCGCATCCTGCCAGTAAATTTCGCCTTCGGGCGGGTCGGTGTAGCCGCTAATCAAAATCGGGCGCTGCGGCATGGCACGCACCCGCGAAATGCGCACCGGAAGCGTCAGATTGCTTTGCGTGGCGCCAAATAAATTGACACGCAAATTATAATTTCCGGCGGGCACATTTTGACTGTCGAGAGTAATCCACAAACCGGCCACGCCCTGCGGCGGAACCGTAATGCCGGGACGCCGCAAGAGAGCGAACGGCGACCACGAAAAATTATTCGGCGCGTTGGCATTTGTTACATACGGCGCAAAAGCCACCACGCGCCAAGTCGCGCCACCGGGCACATCGCCTTGCGCACCAGAAAGTGTTGAATTTACACCAAGCGTAACAGGCGCGCCGGTCAAATTGCGCAAGCCAACTAAAACCGATGTTTGCGCCTGCGAGGGCAAAGCAATTCCGCTTGTTTTCGCGCCGCCCTGCCCGGCCATTGTTTCCTGCGAAAGCGGCGCGCCATACGGGTCGGTGTTGAACCACGCTTGCAATTGATTGCCAACATTAACAACTGGCTGCGCGACGCTCATAGCATTGTTTTTTGCCCCCGAAGCCTGCACATCGCCCGTTGGCACAAAATTATCCTGTGCCGTCAGCAACACCTGATGAATAACGCGATAAGTGTTAGGCTTTTGCGCCGGAAGCGGCGCGATTTGCAAGCGCACATTGCCCGCGCGATTGACATTAATTTGCCCGATGCGCTGCCATTCGTTGGGATAATTGTCGGCAATGTGATCCCACGAAACGCCGCCGCTTGGCCCTTGCACACTCAGTCGCCAGTTAGCAAAAAAGCCCGGTAATAATTTAAAGCGCACCCACGCCGTATAGCGTCCAGGCTGGTCAACGCGCAAATCCGTTGAAACAGGGCCATCAATGTTGCCGTAGCTGCCTTTGAGCGAAGTGCCATCTACCTCCCAACCGGGGCTAAGTTGCGTAAAATCGCTGCCACGCGCCACATAAGAGGCGCCGCTGGAAGTTGCGGGCGAAGCCGCGCTGGCCCCGCGCCCGCCGCGCGATAATTCGTTGATGCGGCGCCGTATAACAACTGGATTGCCGATCATGTTCCATGCGTCATCGAAAATAATTTGTCGAACCGGCGCGCGATAATCGGGCGCGTTGTTGCCGTAGTCCTGCTGTGCCAACGCATCAGTTTGCGCGCGCCAAAAAGTGCGACTGAGATTAAAAAGTGGTGTGTTGCCGCGTTCGTCCCACGACAGGGGCCGCACCTGCCACCAACGCCATGCATCCACATTGGCAACTGGAATTTGCGCTGCCCATTGCCCACCGATGCCCGGCCCGGCCCGCAAAGCGTTGCGCGTTAAATCATTGGGCGCACCGGCCCACAATTCTTCGGTGAGATATAAACAATCAATCTGGCGCGCGCGCAAAACGCGTTGCGGCGCAGCGGCAGCTTTGTTCAATTGCCCGCCGGTAACGTGCCACCATGCCCGCGCATAGCCCAACTTCACGGTGTAATCGCCAGCGGACAAATCCACCATCACGTCATGCCATGCCAATCCTTCCTGCGTTTGTGGCGCATCATAGATTTCATCGCGCAGCAGCGGCGCCTCGTTTTCCTGTCCCGCGCGATAAAGTTTCAAAGTTGTTAGCGCCGTGCCCGTCGGCCAATTGTAGTAGCCAACCCACAAGCGAAACGTGCCCGCACGTTCGACGCGCAGCGGCATTGAAGCATCCGGCCCGTTATCGAGGTTCGAGCCGATAATGAATTGGCCTTGCGCGCGCCAGCCGTTGAGCATTTGCGGCGCGAGATGTTCGGGTTCAATGAGAATGCGCTGCAACGCGGCAGGCGGATTCAAAGTAGACGGCAAAAGGGTTTGCGGATTTTGATTTTGCGCCCGCAAAAACTGATGGAATTTCTGAATATAATCCGCATCGTGCCCCATGTGCCGCAAAGTCAGACCCAGAGAATCACGCGCGCCACTTGGCTCATCGGTCACGTTTGTTGTGACCGCAAAAGCGCCGGATGTTGAAGCAACAGGAAGCGCCCCGTAACGCGGCGCTTGGGCCTGACAAGAAGTCGTCAGAAACACAGTGCCCAGAGCAGAAGCACCAAAGAGAACATGGCGCGAAGATATTTTTTTCATAGTTAGTAACCTCGATTAGGGAGCGCTGGCGAGATGCGCGCTCCCTAATCACAACTTTCAAGTATGCCCAGTGCAAACTACACGACAATTCTTGAAAGCAAAACTCAGTCGCGGACGAATTCCTGATGCCACAGTTCAAGCATGAGCAATGTCCACAAACGCGGGCCGTGTTCAGCGCGTTCGTCGAAATGCTCCTCTGCCAAATTGCGCAGCGCATCGGGCCGAAAATAGCCGCGATTTAAAGCGCGCTCAGATAAAACGGTATCGTAAAAAAGCGGCTTCATTTCGCCTCGCAGCCATTTGCCAACCGGCACGCCAAAGCCCATTTTCGGGCGCTCCATATTTTCCGCAGGCACCAAATCTCGAATCGCGCGCCGCAGAATATATTTGCCGGAGGAACCCTTCAGTTTCAAATTTGATGGCAGTGTGGCGGCCCATTCCATCAAAGTGTGATCGAGCAGTGGCGAACGCGCTTCCAGCGAATTCGCCATCGTGGTTATGTCCACTTTTGTCAGCAAATCATCCGGTAAATACGCGTTAATATCACTGAACTGGCAGGCATCAACGGAATTAAAATGGCGCGCCAATGCGTTTGCCATATAAACCGCAACCGGATTAGAAATTTCGCCCAATGAGGCAGCAAACGAAGGATTGTAAAGGACCCCTTTTTGCTCGAACGTAAACGCGCTTTGCCAGTTCAAATAGCGCCGTGGCGCAGGCAGATTGGTGGCTTGCAGCATCTTTTTGAGTCGCACCATTTTGCTGCGAAAATTGAGTCCGCTGGGCAGCATTTTGCCGAAAGCAGCGCCCAAAGCACGAACCGGAGCCGGAAAACTTTCGGTCAATTGAAGCGCGCGATAGCGTTCATAACCGGCAAACGTTTCGTCGCCGCCATCACCATTGAGCGCGACGGTAACGTGCTTGCGTGTTTCTTGCGCAACATAAAACGAAGGCACGGCGGACGAATCGGAATAGGGTTCGCCATAATGCCGCACAAGGGTTGGCAAAATCGCCTGCGCATCGGCGCGCACGATGATTTCGTGATGCTCGCAGCCGTATTTTTCGGCCAAGCGGCGCGCATGCGGCGTTTCGGAATAATCGCTTTCTTCAAAGCCGATGCTAAAAGTTTTCACCGGCTGGCTCGTGAAGCGCGCCATCATCGCTACAACCGTCGACGAATCAATGCCGCCCGATAAAAACGCGCCTAAGGGCACTTCGCTCATCAAGCGAATGCGCACGCACTCTTCCAAGCGTTTTAACAATTCTTCGGCGGCTTCGTCTTCGCTAATTTTCAATTTGCGCGACGGCTCGAAATGTTCTTCGATTGACCAATAGCGACGCAGCTTCGTTTCGCCGTTTTTCAAAGTCAAAGAATGCGCGGGCGGCAGTTTTTTGATGTCCTGATAAATGCTGTCCGGCGCAGGCGTGCAAAGGTTGGAGAGGTATAAATCCATCGCCGCGAAATTAATGCGACGCGGCACATCGGGATGCGCGAGAAGGGCTTGAAATTCCGAAGCAAAAACGAAACTTTTACCGCTGTTCGCATAAAGCAGCGGCTTTTTGCCCAATCTATCACGCGCTAAAAACAGCGTTTGCGTTTTGGTGTCGTAAATGGCAAAAGCGAACATTCCGCGCAGCTTTTGCGGACAATCTTCGCCCCATTCCTCATAGGCATGCACAATCGCTTCCGTGTCGCTATTGGTGCGGAAAATGTGGCCTTTATTTTCCAATTCTGTGCGCAAATCGGGAAAGTTATAAATCTCGCCATTAAAGGCAATCCACACGGTTTCGTCTTCGTTGCAAAGTGGCTGCGCACCGCCCAACAAATCAATAATCGCAAGGCGCCGATGGCCAAGTGCCGCCGCACCGAGTTGTTGAAAACCATCGGCATCCGGCCCGCGATGGGTGATGCACGAAGTCAGTTTTTGCAACAGTTCAAGCGACGCCTTTTGCCCGTCAAGTTGAACTATACCAGTGATACCGCACATATTTTCATTTCACCGTCCTGCCCACTTGGCAAGACAGCGAACCTACTTTTTCGTCCCTACCGCGCACCAGAAGGGCACGGTTTCCGAAAAGTGAATGTTTTCCAAGCCCGCTTTTTCCATCATGTCTTGAATTTCGGCGCGCGTGAAACGCTGCTCCAACTGCGTCCCAAAGCGGTCGCGCGCGTCGGTGCGCATCGTATAAAAGCTACGGCCACGATAAATCGCAAGCGGTAAATTTTCGACGTTGCGTCCGGTTTTTTCCAGCAGTTTTGCGCCGCGCGCCAAGGGTAAATAAACGCCCGCCGCTAATGCAGTGCAAATTGCGTCGCGCACGCCATGCGGCGCCTGTGAAATGGCGCCGCGCCCGATTTCGCTGGCTTGCCATAAAGCGCGATACCATGACGGCTTGTTATCAAACGCGTAATACAAATACAGCAAAAACGGCGCGCCCGGTTTTAGTTTTTTTACGCACGATTGCAAGCCCGAAAGCGTGTCCGGCACATGATGCAACACGCCCAGCGAATAACCAAAATCCATCGAATTATCATCTAAGGGAATCACATCCACGCTGGCATAATGAAAGCGGACGTTGCCTGCATCCGCTAAATTTTTGCGCGCCACATTTAAGGCGTCGTCGCTGGCATCGACGCAATGCAAAACGCCAACGCGCGGCGCTACGCATTGCGCCCAGCGGCCACTACCCGAACCCAAATCGAAGCCTTGAGCGTTTTCAGGCAGAGAATCCCACGGAAAAATGCCAAAGTATTGCTCGAAAATTTCGGCGCGTTCGGTTTCGCTTAATTCCGATTGATCGTAACGCGTCCACTCGTCGCCAAAACCGGCAACCGTGCCCGCGTCGGCGTTGTTCGTTTGGTTTTCATTCAACAACGTTTGATAAATTTCTTCATAACGGCGCGTCACGCTTTGCAGGCTGAAATTGTCTTGAATGCGCGCCCGTGCCGCTTGGCTAAATTGCGTTTTAGCTTGCTCATCCGCTTCGATAAAATGCGCGATACCTGCAGCCAATTCCGGCGCGTTTTTAATCGGCACCACGATGCCCGCCTCACCAATAATTTGCGCGCTTTCGCCGACATTGGTTGCCACACCTGGCACACCGCAAGCCATCGCTTCGCCAAGCACAAGCGGAAACGCTTCGCCATGCGAAGAAGACAAAACCATCACATCCAAAGCCGCCATCAAGCGCGGCATATCTTGCCGTTCGCCGAGAAAATGCGTTTGCGCTTCCACGCCGTTTTCGCGTGCCAATTGCACAAGTTCCGCGTTGTCATGGAAGATGCCCGCGCCCGCTAAAACGAAGTGAACTTCGGGATGTGAATACGCTACGATGTTAGCCGCTTGAAAAAAATTAGAGTGGTCTTTCATGGCGTGCCAACGGCTGAAGAGACCGACTAACATTGTGTTCTGCGGCACGCCAATTTCTTCGCGCACATCTTGTCGCGCTTGCTGCGAGGGCGCGAATAATTCCATATCGAAACCATTCGGCACGACCCAGCTTTTGCTGGTATTGTAGCCCGCTTCCCCATGCTGCTGCCGCCCGATTTGCGAAACGTAAATGGTGCCGTCCGGCTGGCCCGAAAAACGTTGGCCTAATGTATCGAATAAGCGATTTAATCGCGTTTTAAACAGTTCCTCGTTGCGCGTATTGTGAATGGCCCACACCAATTTTGCGCCTTGCGCGCGCACTTTGCGGCCCAACAAAGCGGCGAGGTTGCTGTGATACATCCAACCTTGAATCACATCCGGTTTTTCGCGGCGCAAAACGCGTTGTAATTTCCACCACGCGCGCAAAGTTGTTTTGGGCGTTGGGCAGCTTAAATCCATGTCCAAGGTGTAAACCTTGATGCCCAAATCCTCGACAGCGCCAATCATGTCGCGCTGCCCGCCGCGTCCCATCAAAGCGACGACAACCGGCTCAAATTTCTCGCGATTTGTGGCGCACAGCAACTTATAAAGCATCATCTCGGCGCCGCCGACATAAAGCCCGATGATGATATGCAGAACTTTGGTTTTCTTCATGCTTACGCTTCTGGTTTGCGCGCTACGCAAATGATATAGGGCGATGTTTTGCGATTGGGTTTGATGCGAAGTCCAGCGCGCTCTAAAAACCAAAACACCATCGAAACCGCTTTCATTAAGGCAAGGCGCACCAAGAAAATTGGCCCCGACGTGTGCTTGGAAAAACTCATGACGGCCCAGTTGACACTCAGCAAATAATCGCAGCTTTGCACGATTAAACCGGCTTCCTTGTGGGCTTTCGCCAGTGCCTCATCATCCAATGGCACATGGACATCATAAACCGTGCGGTCAAGACGCTTTTGCAATTCTCCGACCCAACCGGCCATATTGGGAATTTGCGTAATCATCAGGCCACCGGGCTTGAGAAAACGACTGAATTTATCAATGCAATCGGCGGTATCGGTGAAATGTTCGACCACGCCAATCGAAACGATGACATCATAAGCGCCCAGCATATCGTCGGGCGGCACGAAAAAATCGGCATTGGCAATGCGGCCTTTCACGCCCGCTTTATCGAGAATCGCTTGCGCGGTTTCGCAGCCGACATCGGAATAATCTATGCCCGACACATCGAAGCCAAACTGCAAAGCAAAATACGGCAGCCAGCGCGAACGCCCGCAGCCGATTTCCAAAAGTTTTTGCCCGCGCGTGTTTTGCTTTTTGAACAACTGCGCGAAATAGCGATGAAAACCACGATAAACGTGGTTTCCCAAATGTCGGATATGTGGGTTAATCGGCCCCGGAATCGGCTTGTTTTCCCAACGGCGATCCCAAAAGGCCACGCCCGCCTTGTCTGTCTGCTCCATGAAAAAGTCTCCTGTTTTGTGTTACTGCGTAACGGGCGCCGGTTCTTTTGCAAACCACAATGCTACTAAATCGCGGCCTAAAATGTGGCCCAAGCGTTCAACATCGGGCGTGAATTCAGCTTCCAAACAGCGGCGCAAATTGTCCGGCATGGTTTGACGCGAAGCGGTTTGCGAGTTCATTGTAATCAGCTTCTCGCCCATGCGCGCCCGCACGCTTTGCGGCATGAGGCCGCGCACCATTTGCTTGAGTTTCGGGTTGGGCCGCGTTAAAAGCGAATGCAATTTCGCGTTCTTCACGCTGCGATTTTCGTTGACACGCTCAATGACTGGCTCGAATGCCGAATCAATTTCCAAAAACTGACAGGTTTCTCGAAAGGCGCGGCGCGCATCGGTTTTGAAGTCGTCGAAAATGATGATTTTCGTTTGCGCCTGCCCAAAAACATCCAGATAATTTTGCACCTGCTGACTGTAAGTCACCATTTCACGATACAACAAAGGCCGCACCGGATACATCGAATAGGGGATGCGCTTGCCCTGTTTGCGATCAGTTTCGGCGTCCAGCGCCTCCTCGAAATCTTCGATGGTTTCCCAGCCCATCCAAATAAGATACGAATGCAGCGAATGAATCATATCTACCGGGTTGCGCAGCATGATAAGAATCTTCGCTTGCGTATTGAAATCGTGAATCTCGCGCGCCGCATCGGACGAATTGATATACCACGTCGAGCCTTCGCCGATGATTTTTTCGTCGCCCGCTTCTTCGAATAATTTGAGGTAGTCCGCTTCGGTTGCCACCACATCGGGAATGCCCAAATCCTTGCCGAAATAAGCTGGTTCTTTGGGGTCGCACATCCACACATCAGGATGCTGTCCTAAATATTCAAACATCGCTGTCGTGCCGGACTTTTTGGCGCCGACGATGAAAAAATTCGGTTTCTTCATTGCTTCTTTCACTGCTCTTTGCGTCTCACATTGCTCCGCACATAAAACGCAGTCGAATCAATATCGAGGCGCGCTTTCACCACGAACACTAAAACCACATTCCACAAAATCAAACTGAGCGAAGCCGCCCACGCCGCGCCTTCGATGCCCCAACGCGGAATGAGCAGCGCGCTTAAAATTCCGTTGGCTAAAGCGCCGCAGCCGATGCCTTTGGCGGCGTCTTTTTCGTGGCCGGTCATCATCAAAAGCAAGCCTACCGAACCCATCGCCGCGTTCACTAACTGGCCGATGCAAAGCACAATCAAAGCCGTTTGCCCGCGCGCGAATTCGCCTCCGGCCAGCTTCAAAATCGGCGTGCCGAAAGCCATTAAAATCAGCGTCAGCGGGAGCGACAAAAATAACAGGGCGCGGGCACTTTTGGTGACGGTGTTTTGCAATGCTTTGATGTTGCCCATAGTATAAAGACTGGCCGCCGAAGGCGCTAAAACGGCGTTGACGGCTGTAACCACAAGGCCAATCACGCCCGAAAGCCATTTTGCCATGCCATAAATGCCCGCCGCCTTCACGCCTTGCACAGCACCTAATATCAACATATCGGCCTGCGAAAATGTGATGTGCAGCAAATTCAGCGTGAGTAGCGGCCACGCACTTTCCAACCAAACTGGCGCTTCTTGTCGGGCCGCGCCTGTCATTTCTGCGGGCAGTTTTTTTCGTAAAACCAAAGCGCCAAGAGCAAACGCGGTTAGTGTAGATAAGACATTAAGTGCCATCGCGCCCTGCGGTGAAAATTGATTTCCCCATTGCCAATGCGCCGTGCCGATAAAAGCCAGCAAAAGCAGTGGTTGCACCAAAGTTTCGGGCCACAAACCGCTAACGACTTCTCGAAAGCCACGCAATGTGGCCTGCCGCAAGCGCGCCTGCGCCATAAGAGGCACTAAAAGCAGCGCCACCAAAAATGTCGCGCGATTTTGCAATTCATTTTGCAAAACGAACCACGCGGCGCACGCTACAAGGAGCGCGATGGCAGTGCCCGTCAACAAAACAGTTCGCGTGGCCCACACTAAAATGCCGCGCGTTAAAGGCCAATTTTTCTGCGTGAGGTAAACCGCAATTTGCCGCACGACAAGCGTATCAAGGCCAAAAAGCGCGGGCGTAATGAGAAACGTCACCCACGCCATCGCGTAGGCATAAGCGCCATAAGCCGATGCGCCCAACCAGCGCGCCAATAAAATGCTGATGACAAACGACAGCCCAGCAAAAGTCGCCGTGAGCAGAAACGTGCCCGCCGCGCTTTTGGCCGAGCGATTCTGCATTTGATTCTTGGCGCCTTGCAGACCTTTGGCGCGTAGCGCGCTCATCATGGCAAAGCCATTTTCGAATCGCGCGGCGCCGCGCATAATTTATTGGCGAAAAAATCGCGTAGCGCGTGCGCCATTAAATCGTGACCGTGCGCGTTGATGTGGCCCGTCCACGGCAGCGTATTCATAAAACCAAACGGCGGCTGATGCGTTTTTTGATAGTCCTCGGCCACGCGCGCTCGCATGAGAATCAAAGGAATCTCAAGTTTCAGGCAACCTTTTGTCAATTCGCGTTCTTCCTGCGTGACGGGTTTCAGATTCGCTGCTGCCATATCGTAAGATGGCATATGCAAAATTACCAAGCGCGGATATTTTTCTTTTAATTGTTGCAGCGTCCAATTCATCGAACGCGCTACCATTTGCGGATTTTTCATGTTGGCATAAGCAGCGCGTTGCACTTCGTTGCCTTTAGCCGCCGCGCGTTCGGCAGAGCCTTCGCCGTTGGCATCATTACCTGTTCCGACTCCGTTCATCAGTTGCCAGCGACTGAAACTCCAATCGAACAACGCCAAATCCCGAATGTGCAATTTGCGCAAAATCTGATAGCCGCGCCCCCGACTTTTGCCCTGCCATTGCGTCACGATTTTAAAGCCCTCGTTTTGCGGCTCGTAGCGAATTTCGTGAATCGGGCTAAAAGTCAATTTCCAGCGCTCGTCTTCGATGAAAATCACAGTCCAATCGGGCTGAAATAGTTTTTGTGGTTCTCGCACAATGCTTTGAGGAAAAGCATCCGCTAAGAGAAATCGGTTGAGGCGAATTAATGCCCCGCCCTGCGGATTTTGTGAAAGTAACTTTTTCGTTTCCTCGCTTAGAGCAACGTGTTCAAATCGCTCTTTTGTATAAATTGGCTCGAATTGAAGTATAAGATTTAACTCACGGGCCACTAACTGCCGAATTGCCTTTGACTCAAAATTCGACTCTTGCCCCATTTCCAAGATTTTCTCTAACGAATAAGTAAAATTTTCTCTAATATATTTCGATAAAGGCTTGTCATCTTGCAATTTACTCAATAGGCCAGAAATATCTTTCAAGTCTTCAGCATTCAACAAAGCAACGCCATTTTTGTATTCGTCCGCCAAAGCAACATGAAAAGCAGGCGTGGCACCGACACGCCCGCCATTGAGAACGCGCACGCGGCAATTTGCCGATGTATCCAGCAAAGTTTGCAAGCGCGCGGGCAACGTTTGGGGCAAATCCATCTGGCGCGCTTCGATGTTGGAATCGCCCAAAATCAAAATGCGCGTTTCATCTTTGGGCTTGTTTTGCAATGCGCCTTCACGGAAACCGAATTCGTTATAGATAACATGGCCGCGCCCTTCGGTTGTGCTAAGGCCGCGCGCATTTTTCGGCAGCCAACCGAGGCCGGGCACATCGTCCGACACAATCGGCACGGTGAAAAAAACGCGCAACACCATTTCCCAGATTAAAAGGCTGAGAAACAGCGCAGCGCCCACTTTGGTGACGTTTTTCAAAATTCTCATCAAAATTGAAAGTAAATAAACGGCGCCGAAACAGTGGCGGCCAAGAAGAAAATGCCGAAAATCCACACAAAAAGTGTTACCAAATGCGCGAATTTTTCAGGACGTAACACGAAAACTGTCTTGCGTTTTTCCAGCCATGCTCCAAAGGCGTGCGCGGCGATAACAACCGGCAGAATCACGAGCAGAGGCCCGAAAATCCATGTGAGTTCGCCGTTTTCGAGGCCACTCATGCGTCGCACCATCAGCCATGCATGATCGAATTGTTGCGAGCGAAAAAACACCCAACCATAGCACACAAAAAGGTAAGTCAGCGCCCATGAAACCACTTTTATGGCCGCACTTTTTTGCAAGATGGCATAAGTTTTTTCATTCGTTACCTTTTTCAAAAAAGCGGTATACGCTTTGTGAATCGCCAAGCCCAAACCGTGCAAAATTCCCCAAATCACAAAGTTCCAACTGGCGCCGTGCCACAGGCCGCCGAGTGTCATGGTGAGGAGCAAATTGCCGTAAGTGCGAAAGGTGCCTTTGCGATTGCCGCCCAGCGAAATATACAAATAATCGCGCAGCCAACTGGACAATGAAATGTGCCAGCGACGCCAAAAATCGGTGAGATTATTGGCTCCATACGGCATCCGAAAATTTACCGGCAAATCGAAGCCGAGAATTTTCGCAAGGCCCATCGCCATGTCGGAATAACCGGAAAAATCGCAGAAAATCTGTATCGAATAGGCAATAACCGCTTGCCAAATACTGAGCGCCGAGTAATTTTCAGGATTGCGAAAAACCGTGTCTACAAAAGGCGACATATGATCGGCGATGACTAATTTTTTGGTCATGCCAAACAAGAAAAGCTGCCCGCCTTGCACGAAATTGGGCCACGTTAAAAAGATGGCGCGTTCGATTTGCGGTAGAAAATCGGCGGGGCGAATAATCGGTCCGGCAATCATGCGTGGAAAGAAAAATATGAAAAGCGCAAAGTGCTTCCAGTTGGTGTAGGGCTGCAATTTGCCCCTATAAATATCAATGCAATAACTCATCGCCTCGAAGACGAAAAACGAAATGCCGATCGGCAAAATGATATGCGCGGTTGACAGATGAAATCCCATTGACCCACTGAGTGCATTTACGCTTTCGATGAAGAAGTTGAGGTATTTAAAAACGCATAAAATGCCGAGATTAACGAAGATGTCGAGCGTTACCAATCGCTTACGCAAAGGTTCGGGCGCCGCGCCGATTTTCAAGCCCATCCAGAAATCGAAGATTGACGTAAAGCCAATTAGCGCCAAAAACCGCCAGTCGAAATAACCATAAAACGCCATGCCGCCGAGCAGCAGCCA
>JANMKN010000123.1:0-6163 GCA_031372065.1 Abditibacteriaceae bacterium
TCGTAGTCGTTCTGCAATTGCACGCGATTTTTCAAGCTGCTGACGTAATGGCCCAAATGCAATTTTCCCGTCGGGCGATCTCCAGTCAAGATTCGTTTTTGTGTTGTTGTTTCCGTTGCGGTCATGGCGCAGATTTTATCAAAAGAAAATTGAATAGAACGCGAATTACGCAAATTACCATAAATTTGCGAAAGTTGATCGTAAGAATGCTCGTGATTCGGGACGTCCCGATTGCGATTCGGGATGTCCTAAACGTGAATTAGGGCTTCCGAAACGCGAATTCGGACATCCTAAACGTGACTTCGGATGTCCCAAACGTGATTTGGAATGTCCCAAACATCATTTGGGACGTTCCAATCGTCATTTGGGACGTTCCAAAAGTGATTTGGAATGTTCCAAAGGGGAGCATCATTTCTGAAACTCTACCAAGAAAATTTGCGAAGACGCGCAAGTATTTGCGAAATTCGCCTTCGATTTTCACCATGAAGAACACCAAAGCCCTGCTCACTTTTTGCCTGTTTTCCTTTTTGCAAAGCGCATTTTGTCAGGCGCCGCGCCCGAAAATCGGTGTGGCTTTGGCGGGCGGCTCGGCGCTGGGTTTGGCACACATTGGCGTGCTGGCGTGGCTCGAAGAGCATCAGATTCCCGTGGATTTCATCAGCGGCACCAGCATGGGCGGCTTGGTGGCGGGTTTTTACGCTACAGGCCAATCGCCGCAGCAAATGCGGGCACTTCTGAAAGCCTTGGATTGGAACGAATCACTGCGCGGCGAGCCGCCTTTTGAATCGCTGCCTTTTCGACGCAAGGAAGATGAGCGCAGCGTGCCAAGTCGTCTCGAAATTGGCCTCAAAAACGGCTTCAATTTGCCGATAAGCCTTAATCCGGCGCAGCCGATTAATATGCTGCTCAGTCGCAGCGCGCTGCCCTACTCGACAGTTACGAACTTCGACGATTTGCCGATTCCCTTTCGCGCGATGGCGGTTGACCTCACCAAAGGCGAGCGCGTGGTTTTAAAAGAAGGCTCACTTATCACCGCTTTGCGCGCTACAATGGCAATTCCCGGCGCCTTTACGCCGGTTGAACAAAACGGCAAAGTGCTGATTGATGGCGGGTTGCTGAACAACGTGCCCACCGAGGCGCTGAAAGCAATGGGGCCGGATGTGATGATCGCGGTGGATTTGCATTCCGGCAGCGCCGACGCGACGCGTTTGAAATCGTTGATTGATATTTTAGGCCGCACCCAGGCCATCGCGATTTACGATAACGAAAGGCGCAGTTTAGCCTTGGCCGACATTGTTTTGGCGCCCGAACTCGCTGATGTCAGCCAGCTTGATTTTTCCAATGTGGACGTTTTGTTCGAGCGCGGCTATCAGGCCGCCGAGAAAAAGAAAGCGATTTTGTCGAAGCTCTCGGTCAGCGAAGCGCAGTGGCAGCACTATTTGGACTGGCGCACCGCGCGTTTGCGTAGCGGCACTTTAGAAGCCGACAAAACCCAAATTTCTGGCGTGCAAAACGAAAAAACACTGTCGCTTGAACGGCGTTTGCAGCCTTTTGTGGGTGTGGATTTAAACGCCGCGCGTTTGGCACAATTGGAAACTTCGCTGACCGCAATCACTGGCGAAGGGCGCTTTGAAAGTTTCCTCTATGAATTGCAAAACGAAGGCGACAAAACCGCGCTTGTGGTGCGCGCCAACGAGAAAAAACACGGCCCGCCATTTGTTCGGCTCGGTTTTGAAGTGAACGGCGCCGACCCGGAGAATCTGCAATTTAATGTGCTGTCGCGCATTGTCAGCCTTGATGTCGGCAAGCCGGGCGCCGAAACGCGCACCGATTTGCGTCTTGGCTCCACAAGACAGGCTACATTCGAATATTACCGGCCTTTGGGCCGGGGCAAGGGCTGGTTCATGGCGCCCCATGTCTTTTATCGCGGCGAAACTCGTCAGGTTTCACAAAACGCGGCGCGATTGGCAATTTATGGTGAGCAAAACGTTGGTGCGGGCCTTGATTTTGGCAAGCAAACCAGTCGGCGCAGCGAGCTACGATTCGGCTTTGAAGGCGGTCATCAATCGAATTCGCTGCGCACCGGCACGCCCGCTTTGCCGGTGGTTTCCGGCGCTTACAGCGCGGCCAAAGTGCGCTGGGCTTTTGATGGTCAGGATAGCGCCGTTTTGCCCACGCGCGGCACACGCGCCGTTGTGGAATCGCAGTATCTTTTTGCGGCGCCCGGTGCTACCAGCCATTTTCCTCGCGCCGAAGTGCGCCTTAGCCGTTATCTTCCGGTGGCGAAAATTCATACGGCATTTGCCACGTTCGGCGCCGGCACAACTTTTGGCAAAACCGCTGCGCCGTTGCAGCAGTTCACATTGGGCGGGCCACTGCGTTTGGGCGCTTATAATTTGGATGAATTTCGCGGCGACAAATATGTGCTGGCGACTGCGGGCTATTTGCATCGTATCGGACAGTTACCGCCCTTTTTAGGCGGCAAAATCATGGCGGGTGGCTGGTATGAATTCGGCGGCGCCTTCAATAATTCCGGCCCCAAAAGCTATCACAACAATCTCACTGCCGCGTTAGCCGCCGAAACCGCGCTCGGCCCGTTTTTCATTGGCGATAGCTTTGGCGAAGCGGGCCGCAAGCGCTTTTTCTTCGCGATTGGCCGCTTGTTTTAAAGCTAAAGACCTTCCGCGCAATCATCACGTTCGTTTTGTGGCCGCAGCGTGGGCGCATAATGCCAGTTACTTGCTTGGTTTTATTGGCGGTGCGGCCTTGGTGTTTCGCGTTTGGCTGACCCGCTGCGGCCCGACTTTGCGCAAAGGTTTGGACTAAAATAATTTTGCGCTGATTTTTTGCTTTGCAATAGGGTAAAATCAATTCGCAATAATTTTCGTGACTTTTAGGAATTAATCGCTGTTCATGCCGCCTTCATCAAAGATTTCATCGCACTTGTTTCGCAAGATTGTTTTAGCGGTTCCCTTGTTGAGCGTTTTGGTTTTTTCGGGATGCAGCAATTGGCGCCAGCATTTCTCGGCGGGCACGCCACCGCAACCGACAAAGGTTCCAGAGGTTTCGGTTCCCATGCCGGTGCGCCCGCTTCCCAAGTTTCTCCAAACGCCACCCATTTTCGCGGCCTTCGATGGCAGCCTGAAAGAATGCGACGTTTTAGTTGTCGGCGGCACGCCTTCGGGAATTGCAGCGGCTTTGGCGGCGGCGCGGCGCGGCGCACGCGTGGTGCTCATCGAAGAGCGTCCACATTTGGGTGGTGACATCGTTTATCAAATGCTGAATATGTGGGATGTGCCGCTGCGTCCCCACACAAAAACGCCCGTTGTGCGCGGCATTTTTGAAGAGTTTTATCAACAACTGGGGCTGGCTTTCGACATCGGCAAAGCAATGCACATTTTTGAAGAAAGCGTTGCCATTGAGCCGGGCTTGCATAGTTTTATCAACACGCGCGTCGGCCATATTTTCCGCAATGGACAAAACGTTACCGGAGCCATTTTGCGAGGCGAAAATGGGCCAGAGTATTCACTCAAAGCAAAATGTATTGTAGACGCCACCGACGACGCCTCATTCGCCACACGAGCGGGTGTCAGCTATTTTTTGGGGCGCCAAAAAACTAATCCTGATCGCGCCATGCAATCCGCTGGCTTATTATTCGCCGTCTCCGGTGTCGAGTGGAACAAGGTTTGTAACTATGTGGTGGGCACACGGCGGACGAAACTCACGCCAGAAATGGCGCGCATTAAACGCAACGCCATAGACATCAAACCGGTGCCCGGCAAAAAAGGGCTGGAAGTCATCGAACGCCTCGGTGGTGTGGTGGGGAACTACGCTTTTGAAAGCGGGGACATTGTCGCAAAATATCTCCCGAATGGCAAAGATGTGCAGGTTTTATCCATTAACTTCGGACGCCAATCGGATGGCACCATCGTGCTGAACACCCTAAACGTCGTCGGTGTTAATGGATTAAGCGAACCAGCGCTTGCCAATGCGAAATTGCAGGCCTTGGAGGAACTGCCCGCGCTTATGAACTATTTGCGCAAAACGATGCCCGGTTTTTCCAAGGCCAAGATCGCCTATACCGCGCCCGAACTTTACATCCGCGAAACGCGCCATATGCAAGGCCTTTATTTGCTGACAGAAACCGATATCAAAACCCAAACGAAATTTCCTGACCGCATCGCGCTCGCCAGTTATCCCATTGATTTGCATCCTTATAAAAAAGGCGATATCAATCCTCTGGCGCCGCGCCGCTATAACTACACAATTCCGTTGCGCTCTATGATTCCAACAAGGTTGGAAAATGTGTTGATTGCCTCGCGTAGCCTGTCGGCGACTTCAGCGGCGGCGGGCAGCGCACGCGTTTTGCCTATCACAATGGTTTGCGGCGAAGCGGCAGGCGCCGCTGCGTGGCTGTGCGCGAAAGACGAAATCACGCCGCACCAATTGATAAGCAATGAAAAGTCACTTGCACAACTGCAAGATACCTTGCGCGATTGGGGCGCTGACATCGGCGACGAATTTCCCGCACGCCTCAAACCAAAGCCGCCGTCTCATGCTCCTGTCGCTCCAAAAGTGGCGCCCACAGCGAAGCCCAAAACACCAGTTATATAACTTCCAAATAATCCGCATCCGGCAAAATCGGAAAAGGCGCGGCAGGCAAGGTTTGATACCAAAAGGCCACGCTCGAAATATCGTCTTGCGCGGGCAAATAGCGCCCGCCGCTGCGCCAGCCGAGTGCTTGAATCGTGACGCGCAAATCGTTTTCAAAGCGAATAGGGTCCATGATGTGCCAGCGATACAGGCCAAAGCGCGTTTGCGATTGATAAACGCCATCGGGCCGAATCACTTGCGGCATACCAGCGTAGGGAGTGGTGAATTCCTGATATTGCTTGGTCGCCTGATTCTCGAAGTTGTAACTGCCACAAAAATAATCTTCGGTGCCGGTTCCGCAAATAGTCGGGAATTCTTTGTCGCCGTCCATGAAAAATTTGATTTCGCCCTCGCCCCACCAGCCCGTATTGTTCACCTGCCACGCCATGTAAGTGCCGACAAAATGGCCCTGTCCTTGGACGCCATCCAAGATGGTATAAACGTCTTTATATGGCAGCGGATTGGTGCGGCGAAACTGCGCGTGAAAATACGCTGCATCTTCGGGCACATCGGTTAGCGCATAGTTAATTTGATAATACAGCGTCATATCCGTGGGCGCGATGTTTTCCATCGTAATGCGGCACTGTTTGCGAAAGGGCATTTCCCAGTAACAATTGAAGGCGCTGCCCGGATTGACGCAAATCGCCAAACTGGAAACTTGCGCGTATTTTTGCCATCCGCAAGCGAAAAAATCGCCAACCGGACACTCTACAGATGGCGTATCGGAACCGTCCCAATAAAAGCGCAAAATCGAATGGCGCCAGTGGCCTGTCGGCGTCATCCAGATTTGCTGAATGGCGCCCGGCCCTTCGATATTCGCCAGTTCGCGGGTTTCGCCCGCTGCGATTCGGATGCTCGGCGAAATTTTCCAGCCTTGCCCCAAATCGCGCGCGCAATTGGCGCCGGTGCCTTCGGTGGCTTTGCCTGCTTCGCCCTTTTCGCCCTTGAAATTTTCCGGCGAAATCGAGCGTGTCTGCGCTTTTGACAAGAGCGACAAATTTCCCAAATGCAACCCTAATCCGTTAAATGCCATGATGTCCTTTCGTTCCAGCCGAAAAATCTAAACGTGCGCTTTTGTAGTATAAGTTCGCAGCAAACGCGACAGCACTTTTAAAACAAAAAGCACGCTTCTCGAAAAGAGAAGCGCGCTGAACTATTGGCAAGGCACAAGCAATTATTGGGGATGAAGTTCCTTGCATTTGAACGAAGTATTGAGGTTCTCGCCCTCCATATTGGGCGCAAACTTCAATTTACCGTTCACCGTTATCCGCATTTTTTTATAGTCCACAGCAAAGGCGCCCGAAAAAGTGTAGCCGTCCTTGCTCACACCTTTTTCTTTCAGAATTATCTTGCCGGAGTCCGTATCTTTCAACTTACCGCTCAACAAATGTGCGCCAAAGATTAACGTCACATCCGTTTCCCGGCTGGAATTAACCGCGCGATGTTCCAAGGTTGTGACAGCAATCTTGCCGTCGTCGCCGAGAAGACAAGTGCTATCTCTGGCTTCGGC
>JANMKN010000144.1:0-15497 GCA_031372065.1 Abditibacteriaceae bacterium
TTTCTGCGCGGAAAAAGCCATGTCGAAGGTGTGCTGAAACCAAGGGCCACTCTTGCTGTAGGCGGCATCGGGATAAGCCGCCATGTCGGTGTGTGAAAAGCCGTCCACATCGGCGAGGCCGCTCAGCAGAGGCGTCCCTCCGGGCGGGCTTAACAAAGAGAACGCAACAATTTGTTCCAAGCCGCGCGCCTGATTTTTCCACACAATGGGAGCCGCGCCATCGCCTAAAGGCGCGCTTTTCCAGACGCCATACCAATCGAAAAATAGCACTTCGTCGCTGGAGACATCAAACGTCAGGGCCGCGACATGGGAAGCGAAAGCGCGGTCGCCAAGCGTCTTTTTCTGCCAGGGCACACTGTTTTGCGGTTCGTTATCAAGTTTTTTCCAGGTTTCCCCTCCGTCTTTCGACAGAAAAAATCGCGTTTTTTCCAGTTGGTTGGTGGCCGTGACGAGCGTTTTTTCGTCGCGCGGATGAACCGCGAAGGCGCTAAAGCCGTTTGGCGCGTCCGAGGGCGAAACCGGCGGCGTAATGTCGCTCCAAACGGTGCCGTCCCACTTCCAAAGTCCGCCGCGCGCCGCATTTCCTTCGGCTTTGGCGCCTTCCGCCGTCACCAGCAAACCATCAGCAACAAGTGCAAGGCGCAGCGCATTGGCGGGCGCGCCTTCGAGAACACTCCAGTTCGCGCCGCCATCGCGCGAAACCGAAATGCCCGCGCCAAAACTATTGACGTAAATCAGGTCGCGCGTTTTACCAATCAAGGCGATGGAAACGATGCCGATGCCTTTCTTGCCGGTTTGAGGCAGCGTCGCGCGCGTCCAAGTTTGTCCGGCATCGCGCGACTGCCAAAGTTCTCCGGCGCGCGAGCCGAACATCAGATGCTTGCCATCGAACGGATCCACCGCCAGGCGTTCGCCGCCCCAGCGCCGATCTTCGTTGCCGCCCATTGGGATTTCGAGCGGCAGCTTCTTCCACGTCTTTCCGCTGTCAGCCGAGCGAAAAATCGCGCCGTTTCCGGCCCAGTCAGCGGCGTATTTGCCCGCCGCGATGTATAAAATCGTGGGGTTTTGCGGGTCGAACGCGAAGCCTTCGCCACCGTAATAATTGGATTGCGATGATGGGAAGCCATCCGAAATCGGCTGCCACGTTTCGCCGTCGCGCCGGTAAAAGCCGCCGACATCGGTGCGAATAAAGGTCGCGTTTTGCGTGGGATGCGAGAATACGCCGGTGACATAACCGCCGCCGCCTATCGCTACGCTTTGCCAATCGTAGCGGGGCGCCGCAACTGGAGCCGGAGCCGCGAACGCAGGTGCCAGCGAAGGCACCAGCAAAGCGGTGAGAAGAGTGAACGTAGAAGTTTTCATAATGTTAAAAGTTGAGTAAGCCGCTGTTGAAGGGCAGTCGAACTCGACCGTCTTTATGCTACGGCAATATTAAACGCAGGCCTTTCGTGTCGCCTAACGTGAGCGTTTGCTTGAGGAAGTTGGAATCGTTATCGGCGAGGGTGAGCGACAAGCGGAACGGCGCGCTTCCGGCCAGAGTTTTCGGCATCGTCAGCGCATACAGGGTGTTCCCACCTTCGCGCGTGATCGTTGTCTGGATATTTGGTGTTCCGGTTGCGACTGATTTGCCGCCGACAAGTCCGGCTGTCGCGTCCACGAGCGTTTTTCCTGCCTCATCGCGCATGAAAACACGCAAGCTATCGGCGTTTTTGAGTTCGTTCGCACTGGGCGCTTCAACCAGTTGGTCGTCCGTCACCGCAACATACAGGTGCAGGTTTGCACCGCTTTCGCGCAGCCAGACGAGGGCCAACAAATCTTTTTCGCCCTTATACCAGCGCGATTGTTCGGGTTCTTTGACAAAGAAGTTGGTGACGTTTTCGCCGCCTAAAACTGCGAGCGGCTGCAACGGCATCCAGTCGGCGCGCGTGGCCGGAATCGCGCCGCCCAACATCGGAATCGGTGCGCTAATTTGCACCGGCACGACTTGTTTGGACAACACTTTTCCCTTCGCCACAAGCGAAACGACCACGCGGTCGGGGTCGGTTCCGGCGCTGAGTGCCAGAGCGCGTTCTTTTGGCCCGCCGAACTCCAATTTCCAGCCGCCCGAACCGCTGAGAACAAGGACGGAGATGATGTTGCGGCCTTTTTTTAGCGGCAAATCGAAGGTGTGATCGGCCAAACCGCCGTGTTCGTTGCCCTTTTCGAGCGTGTTATAAACCTCGCGTCCGTTGACATTCCATCTCATATACCAGTCGGCGCTGGCCGCGACCGGCAAAACCATGTCGCGCGGCGCGTCTATTGTCGAAACCGCCAATGCCGCGCGCTTTTCGCCGAATCCGCCCGCCACGCGCGCGAGTTCCAAACGCTCTCCGCCGGGGAAACTTTGACTCGCAACAAATTGCCCTGTGACCGCGTTTTGAGCGCCCGCAACCGTGTCCGGCATCGAATTCAAAGCGTCGGGCGACAGTTTGGCGGCGTCCACATCGGTGAACACTTTCCACCACGTCGGCAATGCAAGCGGCAAATCGGATTTGCTCAAAGCGACCGAAATTTGCGAGAAAACCGGCTCGCCATCGGCGCGCAGCATGATTTTCGCGGGCATCGCCGTCGCTTTAATCGGCAAGCGCGCAAAAGTCTCAACCTTGATTTCGGCGGACTGCGCTTTTGCGTCGGGGTTGCGCGCCAAAACCGGAATTTGAGTCGTCGCGCCCACAAGCAACGGTTCTTCAGCGCGCACGGTTAACAGCAAAGGCGCGACATCAACTAAAGAAGTGGCTCCGCTCGACTGCCACGAAACGAACATCGGTTCGATGCCGACAGGCACCGTGGCAATGTTGCCGGCAACGATTTTTGTAGGCGTTGCGTTGCCGAATAAATCGTAATTCTGCGCGCTCGTAACCTTGCCGCCGCGCGCGTCCAGACGCAGCGAGACATCGAACTGCGCCGGAGCTTCCGACCACGCCACAAGCGTTTTGCGGCCTGTAGCCGCGCCCTTAGCATCGCGTTCTTCAAACAAATGCGCTTGAATTCCGGGCGCGCCCATCGCTTTGGCGAAATCCACATCTTTGACGAAATGGTGGTGGCGCAAGCGTTCAACTAAGTTGCGATACGCCATCACCGACGGGCGCGGCTCCAGGCGATGATCGGTCATGCCATAGCCGCCTTCGCTGCCGTCGCCTTCCATGAACAAGCGGAAAAACATGAAAGTTTCCATCCGCTGCGACTGCGCGTAGGTCAGTTTTTCGACTGTTGTGCGCGCTTGCTCCATCAAGCCATTGCGGTCGTTGCCCGAAAAGCCCGATTCGGTTTCAATAAAGCGCGCGTTCGGCTTGCCGCCTTTGGCTGCCGCATCGCGCACGCGGTTCAAGTTGTCGCGCTCCGATTCGCCGCCTTTGCCGTGACCGTGATACGCGATGGCATCGAACAATACGCCGTCCGCGATCTGAAGAAATTCGTAGGAACGCTTTTCGCCCTCCGGCCCGGCGAACGACAAACCGCCGTTCATCACAACGGTGGCTTCAGGCCCCAGTCCGCTTTGCGCCGCGCCTTTCTTGATGGCGGCGCGCATCTCTGCAAAAGCCTGTGCATATTCGGCCATCGTGCCGGGATAAAAGCCTCTCAAATCCGGCTCGTTGCCCAACTCCCAAAAGCGAATTTTGCCGAAGCCGCGTCCCGCATAAAGGCGAGCGATTTCTTCCAATCGCGCGGCAGTTTTCGCCAACTCCTCGTTGCGGCGATTGGCATCGCCGTTTTTGGGAGGGTCAATCATCAACATACCGCGCATATTTTCGGCGCTCAGACGTTGCAGCGATTTGCCGATGTCCGCGACGTTCTGCGGCCCCTCGTTTTTGCGGTGCAAATCGCGCAGAATATCCACGCCCATCAGGCGATAAAACGCCATGCCGTTTTTGTCCTGCGTATCGAAAATGTAAGTGTTGGCGGCGTCGAGTCCGAAGAGAAACTCGCCATCGCGCGCTTTGGGCAAAATGGCGTTGCTGACCACGCCTAAACGCAAAGTGCGCGTGTAAATCGGCGTCTTGTCGCTTTGCGCTAAAAACAGCGACAGCTTCGCGTCATAGGGGCCAAGCGGCCAACGGCTCGTGTCGAAAACAAGTGGCAGCGTCGTGTTCGCCCCGGCTGCGAGCGTGAGTGTTCCCGTTGCGCTGTGGCGATTTTTGTCGTCATAAGCGGACACGTCGAAACGATAAAACACGGGCCGCGCGACGCCTGCCTTATTTTGAATCGGCACGCGAATCTCGTGGCGCACCGCACGCAGAAAAACGAAAATCCCGCCCGCCGTGTCGGTTTCGATGGTGCCGGTTTGGAGCATCTGCGCCCAGTTCCCGTTTTCTTGCGGCGCGACGGCAACTCCAATCGGAGCTTCGGCAGCGAGTGCGGGCGTTGCGCTCGAAAGCGCCAGAACCAGCGCGCCAAGCAATTGCCCAAGCAACGCCGGAATGGGGTGTGATTTATTCATGATATTTTCTGAGAACGAACTCATTACGCTCCATAATGTTGGCGCATAAGGACGACCTTTATTTTGCTCTTCCTCACCTGTAACTCTGTGGTATACCATATACCAACCGCGAGAAACGCCGGGAATTGAGAGGTTTTCATGAAAAATATCCAGGAGTTTGAGGCTTTAGAGCGCGGGGCAACCCTGGCGAACCGGGTGGTAGCGCGCTTGGAGGGCATGATTGTCGAACAGGAATTGCGGCCTGGCGACCGCTTGCCGCCTGAACGAGAATTGGCGCGGCAGTTCGGAGTTTCGCGCACCGTGGTGCGTGAAGCCGTCACGCATTTGAGCGCCAAGTCGTTGCTCCAAGCCGCTCCGGGCGGCGGTGCGCTCGTCAAAGTGCCCGACGCCGGTCATGTGTCGCAGGGCATGACGCTCCTGCTCTGCGCGGGAGAACGCAAAGTTCCCGGCCCACAGATTCAGGAAGTGCGCCGAATGTTAGAAACCGAAATCGCCGGATATGCCGCCCTGCGTCGCAGCACCGAAGACATCGCCGCGTTGCGTCAACTTTTGGACGAAATGGTGGTTTTGAATACGCGACACGACGAAGCAAGCCTGGAAAAGTTGGTCGCCAACGATGTCGGGTTTCACGCGGCCTTAGCGCGGGCCACGCAAAACCTGCTTTTCAGCGTGCTGTTGGATTCGGTTGCCGACATCATGCTCGCTGTGCGCCGGGTGGGACTTCGCATTGAAGACTCGCGCGTGGGCGCCCTCGCGCATCACCGCGCCATTTTCGCGGCGGTCGAGGCGGGCAGTGAAAGCGCCGCGCGCACTGCGATGGGCCATCATCTGACGGAATCGGAGGCTGTGATGCAGCGCGCCATGACAAAAATGGCCGAGGAGACGACTCCGACAGCATGACGACGCCGATGGGACAAATCTCTGCTTCTTCACAACATCCGTCGCCGCTGCGATTCGCCATTTTCGGCACTGGTTTCTGGGCACGCTTCCAACTCGCCGCATGGCGCGAGCTGGAAGGCGTGCAGTGCGTGGCGCTTTTCAATCGCACTGTCGCCAAAGCACAGCAATTGGCGGCGCAGTTTGATATTCCGGCGGTTTATGGCGACGCGGAAGCACTTTTAAAAGCGGAGCGGCTGGATTTTCTCGACATTATCACCGACGTGGAAACGCACCCGCGCTTTGTCGAAATGGCGGCCAAATACGGCGTTCCGGTCATCTGCCAGAAGCCGATGGCGCCCAATTTGGAAACGGCGCGCCGCATGGCTCAAACCTGCCGCGCGGCGGGAATTCCCTTGTGGATTCACGAAAATTGGCGTTTTCAAACCCCGATTCAAGCACTTAAAGCCGAACTGGAACGCGCGCCGATTGGCACGCCGTTTCGCTTCAACCTCAAGATGGTGACGGGCTTTCCCGTTTTCGCCAACCAGCCTTTCCTCAAAGAATTGGAGCAATTTCTCATCGCCGATTTGGGTTCGCATCTTTTTGATGTGGTTCGGTTCTTGGCCGGTGAAGCCCAAAGCGTTTATTGCACCACGCAACGCATCCATACCGATATTCGCGGCGAAGATTGCGTCACGGCCACTTTCATAATGCAAAGCGGCGCGACGGTGGTTTGCCAGATGGCTTATGCCGAAAATTTCCTTGAAGTCGAACGCTTTCCCGAAACCCTGATTTTCGTCGAAGGGTCGCACGGTTCGATTGAATTGGCGCCCGATTGCTGGATTCGCACCACAACCCGCGAAGGCACCTTCGCCAAACGCGCCGTGCCACATCATTATGCGTGGGCAGACCCGGCTTACGACTTGGTTCACGCCTCGATTGTGCCCTGCAACGCCGATATCTTGGCCGATGTGCGCGGCGAACGCGCTGCCCAGACACGCGCCGAGGATAATTTGAAGACCGCCGAACTGGTCTTTGCCGCTTACGAGTCCACCGCGCGAAACCAAGTGGTGACGCTCTAAAATGAACACGATTTTACGCGCCGGCCCCTTGCAGTTGGTTTATGGAAACGGCGAAGTTCGCAGCCTCACTTTGGAATCAAGTGGCATTGAGGTCGTGCGCCGCATTTACGGCGCCGTCCGCGACCGCAACTGGGGCACGGTTCCGCTGCGAATTACTAACGAAAAAATCGAGGATGGCGGCGACCATTTTCATGTTTCGTTCGACGCGCTGCACACTCAGGCTTCGCACGGACTCAGAGGCAACTCGCGCAACGACATCGAGTTTCAATGGCACGGCGAGATTCGCGGCGGCGCCAATGGAACCGTTGTTTTCTCTTTCGATGGTCGGGCCAAAACTACCTTTGAACGCAATCGCATCGGCTTTTGCGTGCTGCATCCGATTCGAGAATGCGCGGGCGTGGCGGCCCGTGTCGAACAAAATGGAAGCATCGAAAACGCCCGCTTTCCGCGTCAAATCGCGCCGCACGAGCCGTTTCAAGACATCACGGCTCTCTGCCATCAAGTCGCGCCCGACCTGTGGGCGCGACTGGCATTCGAGGGCGAGGTTTTTGAAACCGAAGACCAGCGCAACTGGATTGACGCGAGTTTCAAAACTTTTTCCACGCCACTTTCGCTGCCGTGCCCAGTGACGGTCGAAGCCGGAACGCACGTTTGGCAAAGCGTCACCTTAGATTTTTTGGGGTCAGTGCCTTCACAGGCAGGGCCGCACAACTCCCCCATTCTAAACCGCGACCCTCGAAAACAAGCCGTGCGCGTTGCCGTTGAGGCGGAGTCGGCGACAAGACTTGCGCCCATTGGCCTTTGTGTAGCAACAGTGGACGCTCCCAGCCAAGGGCAGCCTTTGATGCCGCGCGAAATCGAGGCGCTTCGGATGCTCCATTTAAATCACCTCCGCGTTGACCTGACTTTGCACAGTGATTATCAAGCCGCCTTGCGGCAGGCGGCGGGCGGCGGGCGAAGCGAATCTGCTGAATTGCGCTTTGGAAATCGCGGTTTTTCTGGGCCGTGAAAGCCCGGAAGCCATGCCGGAAGCCTTGCGGCAAGACGAAACTGCGCTGCTCCTTTCGCTGGCGGCACTTTTGGACGAACTCGCAACGCCGGTTCACGCTTTCCTCATTTTTGCCGATAATTTGCGGCCCGCGCCACGCAGCGTTTTGTTGGAAGCGCGGCGGATTTTAGGTCGCTTTGCGCCGGTTGGAAGCGGCTCAAACGCCAATTTCGCCGAATTCAATCGCCAGCCGATGGACGCGGAGGCGCTCGATAGAGTGTCCTTCGCGGCGAATCCTCAGGTTCATGCCTTCGACGACCAATCGGTGATGGAAACACCCGAAGCCCTGCCCCACGTCGTGCAAAGTGCGCGCGTGCTGTTTCCCGGCAAAGGGGTGAGCATTTCTCCGCTCACTCTCAAACCACGCTTCAACGCCGTCGCCCTCGGCCCGGAGCGCGTGCCGCTCCCCGGCGAATTGCCGCCGAATGTGGATGAGCGTCAAAAAGAGCCGTTCTGTGCGGCGTGGACGTTAGCTGTGCTGGCTGCACTGGCGCAAAGCGGGTTCGGCAGTGAACACGACGGCTCGAAGATGAACGGGCCAGGAGACAGCCTGACGCTCTTTGAAACCATCGGCCCGCGCGGTGTGATGGACGAAGGCGGCCCGTTCCCCGTTTTTGAAGTGCTGCGCCAGATCGCACTTTTCAGGGGGCAAAAAGTGTATGGCACCACATCCACCGATGCACGGCGGGTGGCCGCTCTGGCCTTTCAAAGCGCACTTTTTGTGGCAAATCTGAGCGACGAAACCCAAGCGGTGGATATTGAGGGACGGCAAGCGGAACTTTTGCCTTACGAAGTGCGGAAAATCGAGAGGAAATCGTGTTAAAAGGATTCAGAAAATCATGAAATTCGCAATTATTTGGCGGCACCGGCGCCATGGGCGGCGCTTTAGGCGCGGCGTTGTTCGAGGGCGGCCACGAGGTTGTTCTGGTTGATGTCGCGCGCGAAGCGGTTGAGAAAATCAACGCCGATGGCCTGCACATCACCGACAAAAGCGGCGCAACGCGCGCAGTGCGCGTTCCAGCGACGCTTTCGCCCACCGAAACCGGCGCGGTGGATGTCGTTGTTGTGTTCGTGAAATGCTATCACACCGAAACCGCGATGCGCGCTGCCGCGCCGTTGCTGGGGCCGCAAACCGTCGTGCTTTCGTTGCAAAACGGTTGGGGAAACGCCCCGCGCATCGCGCAAATCGTGGGGGAAGAGCGCGTTTTGGTCGGCGTCACCTACCACTCGGCCATACTGGTGGAAGCAGGCCACATTCGACATTCGGGAGTCGGCAAAACCTTGCTGGGCGAACTGGGAGGCACTGTCACACCGCGCCTCGAACAGGTTGCCGGCGCGCTGAGAGACGCGGGATGGGAAGTCGAAGTCTCGACCGATATTCGCAGCAAAATCTGGGGAAAATTAGCGCTTAACGTCTGCACGCTGCCCACCTCGGCTTTGCTGCGTTTCACGGCGGACGAACTTCCCAAGCATGAGGGCATATGCCGTCTGATGCGCGCGTTGCTCCATGAAACCATCGAGGTCGCCCAGGCGCAAAATATCGCGCTCAATTTCCATGAGCGATGGGACGCCATTATTTCGCTGCTGGAAAAAGCGGTCGGGGCCAAAAGTTCGATGCTGCAAGATGTCGAGCGCGGTCGCAAAACCGAAATTGATGTGATTAACGGCGCCATCTGCGAGGCCGGAACACGACTTGGCATTCCGACCCCTTACAACGACGCGCTGCTGTCGCTGGTGAAGGCTTTGGAGGAAACATTTTAAAACCCAAACTTCGATTTTTTGGCGTGGCGGCGTATGAAATCGTCAATGCGCGCGGCCAGCACATCCTGCTCGATCCGTTTTTAGATGAGAATCCCGGTTCGCCGGTCAAGTCGCACGAGTTGGAGCACGTTGATTTAATTGTCGTATCGCACGCGGCCTTCGACCATCTGGGCGACACGGAAACTCTGGCAAAACGCACCGGCGCACCTGTTGTCTGTGGCGGCGAGGTCAAGGCGTATCTGGTGGCCAAGGGCGTTCCCTCCGAGCAGATTCGCGCTACGACGTGGGGCATCCGCGTCGAAGTCGCGGGTGTAGAAATACAGCCCGTCGAATGTCATCACTGGTCGCAAATCCAGATGCCGGACGGCACCTTTGCTTCGGGTGTGCCGATGGGATTCGTCGTGGATGTCGCTGAGGACGTGCGGTTTTACCATTATGGCGACACGGCAATTTTCAGCGATTTGAAGCTCTTCGGCGAACTTTACAGGCCGACTATCGGCTGTTTTGGCATCGCCAACCCGCTCGAAATTCTGCATCGCATCAGCGCGCCGGGGCGGATGATGACGGCGGAAATGAATCCGCGCGAAGGCGCTCTGGCGGCGCAGTGGATCGGCGTGCAAACCGCGTTGCCCTGCCACTTTATCAATCCCGATTGCCCCGAAGTCCGCGAATTCAATTTGCATCTGGAAACTGCGCGCGAGCAAGGCCACAGCGTGCCCAAATCGGTGGTTCTGGCGCCGGGAGACTGGCTGGAGCTTTAAAAGATAGTCGAAAAGTAGCGGCGACTCCCTTCCCCTTTGCCGTATCAAGGGGAAGGGCCGGGGATGGGGTTGCCGTTAAGCCGCAGAACCCCACCCTAACCCTCCCCTTAAACGGCAAGGGGAGGGGACTTTTCAGACTATCTCAAACATTATGCAAGCAATCATCATGGACGCGCCCGGTGCGATGCGCGTGGGAGAATGGGACACGCCTCGGCCTGGTGCGGGCGAAGTGTTGGTGCGCGTCGAAGCTGTGGGCATTTGCGTCGGAGACACCCACATTTACGCCGGCAAAAGTCCTTATGCCAAATTTCCCGTTATCGGCGGACACGAAATCGCCGGAGTCATCGAAGCCACAGGGGAAAGCGTCGCGGATTTTGCCGGCGGTGAGCGCGTGGTCGTCGAGCCGTTTTTGGGATGCGGAACCTGCTATCCGTGTCGCATCGGCAAATCGAATTGCTGCGCCGACCTGCAAATCATCGGGGTGACGCGGCCCGGAGGGTTTGCGGAGTTCGTTTTGGCGCCCGCAACTCATGTGCATCGGGTGCCCGAAGGTTTATCCGTTTTTGAAGCCGCGTTTGCCGAGCCGGTTGCGATTGGCGTGCAGGCTTGTCGCCGTGCCCAGTTGGGCGAAGGTGAATCGGTGCTGATTTTAGGTTGCGGGCCGATTGGTCTGGCGCTCATTGAAGTGGCACGGGCACACGGCGCGCAGGTATTTGCTGCCGATGTGCGAGCCGAACGCCGCGAATTCGCCGCAACTCTGGGAGCGCATACCTTCGACGGCGCCGACCTTTTGCCCGCCATCATGGAATTGACAAACGGCGAAGGGATGCCCGTAGTCATCGAAGCGACCGGCGTGCCCGCCGTGATGGAACAAACCGTTTCTCTGGTTGCCTCCGGCGGGCGCGTGGTCATCGTGGGCCTGGCCAAGCGCGGCGAAGGCGTCACCTTTCCGGGCCTCGATTTCACGCGCAAGGAACTCACGGTTTTAGGTTCGCGCACCTCGGTTGACTGTTTTCCCGAAGCCCTCCAACTTTTAGTGGATAGTCACATCACTTATCCGCGCGTTGCTACGCCGCTTTGCCTGTGGGACTCTCCACAAATCTTCGCGGAAATGGCTCGCAACCCCGAAAAAATGCACAAAGGCGTGCTGCTTCCCACCATTCCTGCTCTGGAATCTAAAATTGAGCCAATCTCATGAAAATCTACCGTTTCACGCATCAACAAAAGACTTATTTAGGTGTCGAGGAAAATGGCGCTTTAGTGCCGTTTCAAGGCATCGAAAACTTTCAAAGCTGGCTGCAAAACCCAGACGTTGAAAAGGAACAGCGGACTTTTTCCTTTGAAAAAGTCGAACTTTTAGCGCCTTTGCTGCCCGGCAAGATTCTGTGTTCGGGCGTCAATTATCGCGGTCACATCGAAGAGAATCCGGCGGCGAAATTTCCCGACTTCCCCTTTTTCTTCGCCAAACTGCCAAGCGCAGTTATTGGCCCCGGCGTGCCGATTATTAAACCCACGATGACGGCGCAACTCGATTATGAGGTAGAATTCGCGGTCGTTCTGGGCAAATCCATTCACCACGCGACGCCCGCCGAAGCCCTCGACGCCGTTTGGGGCTACACGATTCTCCACGACGTTTCAGCGCGCGATGTCCAGTTCACCGACGCCCAAATCACATTGGGAAAAAACTTCGACACTTTTGCTCCCATCGGCCCTTGTCTGGTTTCGCGCGATGAAATCCCCGACCTGAGCGATGTGCATCTTCGCACTTTCGTCAACGGCGAGATTTTGCAAGACGGCTCGACGAGCGATTGGGTGTTTCCTTTGGGCGAACTGCTGGGACATCTGTCGCAGGTTATGACGCTGCAAGCGGGCGACCTCATTACAACGGGCACGCCGGCAGGTGTCGGCTATTTTCGTTCACCACAACGCTTTTTGGTCGAGGGCGACACCGTAGTGCTGGAAATCGAGGGCATTGGCCGCTTGGAAAATCCTGTCATCGGTCAAAGCGCCTGATGCAAAAACTCGAACACCTTGGACTCGATCATCTCGCCATCGTCGTGCCTGACACCGAAGCGGCGCTTGTGGTTTGGCGCGACCATTTCGGGTTTCCGGTTTTGTATTCCGAAAAAGTCGCCGGCGACACCGTTCTGCTCACTCATCTCGATTTGGGAAACGTGCAATTACAGCTCGTTGAACCTCTCGTTGAAAACCACCCGTTGCAACTGTGGCTGCGCGAAAATGGGCCGGGCCTGCATCACTTTTGCTTGAAAGTGGAAGACATCGGTGATTCTCTCGAAGCGATGACGAAACTGGGGCTGGCTTCAAGTTCTGTCGCGCCGCATCAGGGAACGCAGGGCAAGCGCGCCCTGTTCTTGGATAAAAACGCCGCGATGGGCGTTCAAGTGGAGCTAACCGGTGATTAAAGCGGATTTATTAGCCGCTCTGCCTCCGATTTGGCCCCACGACTTGAGCGGTGGCATCGCGGATCATTTGAGCCGGTTAAATCGAACCATCGTCGTGCTGGACGATGACCCGACCGGCACTCAAACTGTGTTTAACGTGCCCATTCTCACCGTTTGGGATATGGAAACGCTGACGGCGGAACTGGAAACACAATCGCCGATTTTCTATGTTCTCACCAACTCGCGTGCGCTCACCAGCGCACAGGCGGGCCAACTCGCGCATGAAATTGGGCGCAATTTGCGCGCGGCCAGCGCGGCGTCTGGTCGGGACATCGAAATTCTCTCGCGCGGCGACTCGACGCTGCGCGGCCATTTTCCCGGTGAAGTCGAAGCTCTGGCCGACGGATTAGAAACTTCCTTCGATGCGACTTTGCTCGTCCCCGCGTTTTTCGAGGGTGGGCGTTTTACGCTCGGCGATGTGCATTACGTGCAGGAAGGCGAAAACTGGTTGGAAGCCGCTTCGACGCCTTTCGCGCGCGATGCCGCGTTTGGCTACACCCGCTCGAATTTGCGCGAATGGGTCGAAGAAAAAACGGCGGGGCGTGTGCGCGCCGCTGACGTGGCCTCGCTTTCTCTTGAAGCTTTGCGCGCCGGGCCGCAAAAAGTTTTAAAGCGCCTTTTGACACTACCCCAAGGCGCGATTTGCGTGGTCAACGCGCTCGAAGACCGTGATTTGGAGGTTTTGTGCCTCGCGTGGCTCCAATCGGAACGCAAAATAGTGGCGCGCTGCGCCGCGTCTTTGGTGCCGATTCGGGCCGGACAAAAGCGCCGCGAACTGCTTTCACTGGGAGAATTGGGCTTGCCCGCAAGCGGCGGAACCTTAGTGGTCGCCGGTTCCTACGTTCCCAAAACAACAGCGCAACTCGCGCAATTAGAAGCGCGCCTGAGCATCCAAAAAATCAAAGTCGAAGTCGCGCGCGTGCTCAATAAAACCGAGCGTGATGGCGCGATTCGAGAAGCGATTGAGGCGATGAACGGTGCGCTCGCCGCTGAAAAAGACGTATTGCTTTGCACCTCACGCGCGCTCGTCACGGGCTGCGATGCAGCGGCGAGCCTGCAAATCGGCGCGCGAATTTCGACGGCTCTGGTGGAAATCGTGAGCGGACTTAAGCAGCGCCCACGCTGCGTGGTGGCCAAAGGCGGCATCACTTCGAGCGACCTGGCGACCAAAGCCTTCGGTGTGCGCCGCGCGCTGGCGCTTGGCCCCATTGCGTCGGGAGTTCCTGTTTGGAAATTAGAAAAACAGTGCCGCTTTCCCGAACTGATTTACGTTGTATTTCCTGGAAATGTCGGAGATGAAGCGGCTCTTGCAAAGGTCGTAGAGAAAATCAGTGTCAGGAACTGAAATTCCGACGGGTTTCGCAGACGATTTTACCGAATCAAGCGACTCAATCGGTGACGGCTCAGGCCGGCGCCGGGGCAATCCCCGCCCTTGTGCTATGAACATTTCAACTCAAAACGTCGCCGTCCGGCGCGAATTACTTACACAATTGTTTCCGAGCGGTATCCCACGCCTGTGGTGTCCGGCTTTGACGCACTTTTCCGACGCTCAAACGCCCGATTTTGCGCGCATTGAAACGCATCTGCAAAAACTCGCGCCCGATGTGCGCGGGCTGCTTATTCCCGGCTCGACCGGCGAAGGCTGGGAAATGAGTGATGCCGATATTCGCGGTTTGCTCCAAGGCGTTTTACCGCTCGCCAAAGCCAACGGGCAGAGCGTTTTAATCGGCGTTTTGAAGACCACCACGCCCGCTGTATTGCAGTGCTTGCAGGACACAATTTCATGGTTGGTCGAAACTTCCGGCGCGAGTTCGCCGCTTGAAGCAATGCAAAAAATGGGCGTCGTTGGCTTTACCGTTTGTCCGCCGCAGGGCGCGGATTTGTCGCAAAACGAAATCGAAAGCGCGTTGCGGCAAGTCTTGCAAATCGGCGTTCCAACGGCGCTTTATCAATTGCCGCAAGTGACACAAAATGAAATGGCGCCGGAATTGGTGGCGAAATTGGCGGCGGAATTTCCCAATTTTTTGCTTTTCAAAGATACCAGCGGGCGGGATGTCGTCGCCAATTCGCGCCTCGATTTGGGCGGCGTATTTTTGGTGCGCGGCGCAGAAGGCCATTACTGCGATTGGACAAAAGCCGGGGGCGGCGTTTACGATGGACTTTTGCTTTCGACGGCGAATGTTTTCGCGCCGCAATACAGCGAAATTTTCCGGCTGCTGGACGCCGGTGAAACCGAAAACGCAGCGCAGCTTTCTGCGCGCGTTTCGCAAGTTGTCGCCGCCGGTTTTGAATTGGCGGGCGGAATTGCGCTCGGAAATCCGTTCACCAACACGAACAAGCTCTTCGACCACGTTTTGGCGCACGGCAAAAAGGCGCTCGAAGTCGCGCCGCCGCTACTCTATTCGGGCACGCGATTGCCGCAAAGCGCGGTGCAAAGCGCAGCGGAATTGCTCGAAAAAGCGGGGCTGGCTCAAGAAAATATGTGATGCTCCAAATCCTTGTTGCCAAACGAAATGGCTTGGCCAACCGGCCCGATGGGTTCTGAACCTGAAAACATGAGAGTTTTCTCATCTTGAAGGTCAATTCCGAGGTAAAAAAACTCAAACCAAATAGGTTCGACATTACGATGGTGCAGGCAGCCAGAACACAGAGAAATGTCGAACCCATAAAATTGAATCCAGACCTTATTTTTGATTACGCTGAGCCCAACGCTTCTTTTGTGATTTTGAAATCTGCTCTTTGGTCTCGGCGCTGACCGAGATGCCTGCGGGGCGTCCGCCCTTCCTGCCCGGCCTGCCGGCATATTTCACCGGCTCCCAAGTATGCACGTCGGATTCCTTGACACCCATGTGCCCTAAAATCAGGACATGGGGCAACCGGCCATCAGCGATGGCCGCGTAAACGGCGGAGCGGGACACTCCCTTGAATTTGGCGGCTTCGGCAACCGTGAGCAGTTTGGCGGACATTTCCACTGATTATAGCATGACTTTTTATACATATCTTGACATTTGTCTATATTTATGTATA
>JANMKN010000148.1:0-6885 GCA_031372065.1 Abditibacteriaceae bacterium
AATGGCATTTCCCAGCGAACAGAGGCGAATCAACGGGCGGTTGCCTTAGCGATTAATCATGGCACCCCAAAACGTGGATGAATCCGCGATGCCCAAGAGCGGCCCGATATTGAGAACCAAGGCCGAAGTTGTCTTGGGAAACTTCAGATATTCCAGCGCAAAAAGCCATGAAATCGCGCCGGTTAAGCCGTATCCGGCGCAAAGCAGCGAGACAAACGCCAAAAAACGGCGCATTTCGCTATCGTGCAGCGCCCCGCCCATTGTTTCGCGCACCGAAGGCAATTTTTCGTCCGGCGGCGCAACTTCAACCGGCGGCTCTTTTACGCCGATGAACAAAGCAATATCCATCAAGCCGCAAAAACCGGCGAATATCAGCAAGGCGCACAGCACTTCGTTGCTGGGATAACGATCCGCCAAATAACCGCTGCCAAGCGCCGTAAAAATCGCCGCGACGGTGCCGATTCGCATTCGTTGCGCGAAGAAACTGGGTCGCACGCGCGCGGGCACAAGGTCGGCCATCCACGCGAAAAAAGCCGGGCCGGTAAACGCTTGACAAGCACTGGACAGTAGCACACACGAAATGACCATCGGCAAAACGTGTTCGTGCCGGATGACGCCGGGAAACCAACGCACGAAAAACGGCATGAGCGGCATGACCATCCATAAACTGCGCCCAATAAGGCCCGCAACCATCATTTGCCGCTTGCGCTGACCGGTTTTTTCGATAATACGCGCCGAAATCACCGTCAGAAAACTCATCAGCGGCAACGCCGCGAACAAAAGGCCCAACACGCGCTCATCGGCGCCAATGCGCCGCACAAAACTGGTGTAAATCGCGCCCGCCGTGAGGTTGAAAAACGCCGCGCCGAAACCCCACGCCACCACGACGCGCCGCATCGAAATACGCACGGCTTCCGCAGGCAAGCGCTCTATTGTTGTAGCTCCACTGTCCGGTGGCGCGTCAAGGCCAGCCGCCTGATTTAATTCATCAGGCGCCTCGGCAGCAACGGCGCGGCGAAAGGGCAAAAAGCGCACAGGCATAACAAAGCAGCGCCACAAAACAAAAAACAGCAAGCCGCGAATTCGCTTGCTGTTTGCCTACTTTTTCGGGAGCGCTGAAAATCAACTTACCACACCTCAGCGCGCCGTCAACCGTAAAACCAAGAATTAACCGAAGATTAACCAAACAAAACGGCGCCCCAGAAGAATCTCTGAGGCGCCGTTTTTATGTTTTACGTTTTCAACTCTTTTTCGGCGGGTTGAAAACCGGAGCTTCCGGCGCGGATAATACACGCGGCGCTTCTGCAGGCTTGACTGCGCCATTTGGCGCGCTTTCGTGCAAGGCGCCACCGACCAGACCGCTTAAATCGCCGCTCATGCCCAGTTCTTTGAGCAAATTGTCCACAATTGGCGCTTGAGCGCGATAACGTAGCGCGCTGTTCACCATATCTTCGGCCAAATTGCCGCTGGAAGCGCCATTTCCGTTGTGGCCGCTGTGCGATTCGCCGGTTAAACCGTTGACTTGCAAAATTTTGATGCCTTCGATTTGCTCCATCGGCTTGACAGCCTCGCGGATAATGTCGGGCAACGCTTCGATAATCGCCAATTTGATTTGCATCGCCATGCTTTCGTTCGACAGGCGATTTTCCGCTTCGTTGATAGCTGTTTTGCCTTCGGCTTCGGCAGCATAGCGAGCGCGGGCAGCATCGGCGCGCAGTCTTTCGGCATCGGCTTCGCCCTGCGCCGCTTCGCGCAAAGCCGATGCGCGATCAACGCTGGCCTGCTTTTCGGCTTCGGCAGCGACAGTAATTCCAATCGCTTCGCGTTGCGCTTGACGGCTGGCTTCCACCAGTTCAATCGCTTTTTGACGCTCGGCGATTTCCGTGGCACGCGCCGTGGCGATTTGCTCTTCGGCTTTGGCCGCTAAAGCGCGTGCTACGTCGGCTTCGGCTTGCGCCTGCGATTGCAATTTGCTTTTTTCGGCCAGCGCAATTGCCTTGTCCTGCTCGGCCATTTCGATGGATTTAGAACGGGCAATTTCGCGTTCTTTGATGATGCGCTGCGCTTCGATATTGCGCTCGGAAATGGTGCGCTCCGATTCGATTTTCGCTTGATCCACAATCAACTTGGCGGCGATTTCGCCTTCTTGCTGCTCACGTTCTTTGGAGGCTTTTTGCAGCGCAATATCAGTGCTTTGCTGCGATTTGCGAATTTCCAATTCCCGATGCTGCTCGATTTGCGCGTATTCCGCTTCGCGCTGAATCGTCAGGCGCTGCTGATGCGCTTCCAAATTTTTGCGCGCCACTTCAACTTGTGTGTCCTGCTCAACCGCGTTGCGCTGCTTGCGGCGCATTTCGATTTCTTCGGTTAGTTTGGTCAAACCTTGGGCGTCGAAAGCGTTGTTCGGATTGAAAAAGTCGCGGCTGGTTTGGTCGAGCGCGGTCAATGACACCGTTTCCAATTCCAAGCCGTTTTTCATCAAATCGCCGGTTACGGCAGTTTGCACTTTTTGCACGAAATCCGAGCGTTGTTCGTGCAATTCTTCCATGCTCATTTCGGCAGCAACCGAGCGCAAAGCGTCCACGAATTTGCCTTCGACCAGTTCTTTCAGTTCCATTGGCTCCAGCGTTTTGCGCCCCAGAGTCTGTGCGGCTGTGGCGATGGATTCCTCGGTTTGCTGAACGCGCACATAAAACTCGGCGCGCACGTCCACACGCATACGGTCTTTGGTAATGAGCGCTTCTTCTTTGGAGCGCTGCACTTCCAAACGCAGCGTGTTCATATTAACGGGAATGGTGTCGTGAAACACCGGCAATACCAGCGCGCCGCCATCTTTGATCACTCTTTGCCCGCCCATGCCGGTGCGCACAAAAGAAATTTCCTTGGTCGCGCGGCGGTAAAGGCGGGCGAACAAACTGCCCACGAAAACCACAACGCCCACGATTGCCAAAACAAAAACTCCGATTAACTGTAAACCTTCCATTGTTTCCTTTCGGGCGAACTGTTCGCCCTGCGGGCACAAAGCCCGTTTAAACTTCGCCGCCGGTGTTGTCAATCACACGATAAACATGATCGTGCCGTTTGATGATGAGAACCGCGCTTCCGGCCTTGAATTCTTCATCGTGTTCCGGCTCGACCATCACATAATGCGTGTGCCCGAATTTATCCGTCACGCGCGCCTCGGCAGGCTTTCCGGGCCGCGCCGTGCCGATATTTATGCGCGCCGCGCAGCCAACAAAACTATTTTGCGAAACCGCTTCAGTTTCTTCGCGCGGCAAAAGCGGCTTGATTAAACCACCGCACAAGCGAGTCGAAAGCACCGCGATAATGCCCGCAGGCCAGACAGCCACGCCTGCCGGAAGCAAAACGCCAAATTGCAAATTCAGCATATTTTGCATTCCCAAGCCGCTGACGCCAAAGGAAAGCAAAAACAACATCGCCAAAACGGTGGCGGGCATTTGTCCCATGTGCAGCCACGACATCACCTGCCCGAAAATGCTGACTTCGCCGTCGAGACTCGCCTCGCCATGTGCAAGATGAGCATCGTCAACGTGTCCCACCTCAACGGATACATCGGCGTGTCCGGCATTCATGTGGCCGACAGGAAAATCGTGCGGCACATCGGGATTGTCCACACCAATCAGGCTTGACGCGCCGCCCAGCAGCAACGACACCGCTTCCAAGGCGCCCATCAACAAAACAATGCCCAGCGCAATGCTAAAAGGCACATTGCCCGCTGCGGTATAAAATTCCATAACACCTCCTGATGTTGTCCTTGTTTTTGAAAAATCGGGGAAGCTTCCGTGATTTCCTTGATTCAATTATAATTCGCCGTCATTGCCATTTTAAAGCAGACAAGGCGAATTTCGAAAATTGATGGGGAACTGCTATAATTTTTCGAGTGACAATTCTGCGGCGCATTTCAAACTGTGTCAAAGTGTTAAAGGCAGTTTAATTTCTGACGATTTTTTGGTTTTTGACGTATGCGTTTGGGTTTCCTTGTTACCTTTTGTTTGACGCCTCTTTTGGCTGTTTCTGCGGCTTGGGGCGCGGCCTTAGCCAAGTGGGAGCCGCAAAGTGGCTGCTATATTGGCGCTTTTATTGAGCGCGAACCCACTTTGCACGGTGATATTGAGCAATTCGAGGCGTTGACCAAGAAAAAGCACGCTTCGTATTTCACATATGTCGGCTACGGACAGCCATTTCCATCGGCTTGGGTCGAAGGCGTCAAAGCGCAAAAGGCTTCGCCGCACATCGCTTTTGAGCCAAATAGCGGCCTGCAACTGGTCGTAGATAACGATTATTTGCGGCAATGGGCCAAAGCCGCTGCCAAAGCGGAATGTCCGATTTTTCTGCGTTGGGCCAGCGAAATGAACGGGCCGTGGTCTTGGCCAAAATACGGCAAAGAACCAGCACTTTATCGCGAAAAATTCGCGCTTGTCGCGAAAATCATGAAGGAAGAAGCACCTAACGTCGCAATGGTGTGGACGCCTTTCGCCGAGCCGCAAAGCCTGATTGAAGAATATTATCCGGGCGACGAATGGGTGGATTGGGTTGGAGTCAACATTTATAGCGTTTATGTGAACAACGGTGACCCAAAACAGCCCGCGTGGCAAAAAGACCCGGTTGATTTTCTGCGTTTTGTTTATGAACGCTATGCAGGGCGCAAGCCGATTCATATTTCAGAGTTCGCCGCCACTATTCAATGCAAAGGCACAGGCAAAGACACAACTGATTTCGCCATCGAAAAAATGACGCGCTTTTACACGGCTCTCAGCAAAGATTTCCCGCGTGTCAAAAGCGTCAACTGGTTTTGCCTTGATACCATTCGCGCTGGTCTCGCCAACAATAATTACTCGTTGGTTGATAACTCGCGGGTGCTGGCAACTTACGACAAATTGGTGTCCGACGAGCATTTTTTGTCTTATGTCGAAGACAACAGCGACCCAAAACTGGCGCTGATCGCGCCTGCAACCGCCCATCGCAAGTATTTGGCAGCATTGCCCAGAAATAACGGTATCACGCCTGTAAAACCTGACTATGTGAGGTCTACAGCGCAGCCCTCCGTTGCCCAACTGGCATTTAACGACGATTTGCTGGCGAATAAAGGCGTGGTCGCCGCTGCGATTGATCACCCGATGTTGCGCGGCGTAGCACCGGGCGAAATCGTAAATGGTGATTTAAATGTGCGCGCTCAGATGCCGCTCGGTGTGCAACCACGATTTATCGTGTGGCAAATAGACGGTGGCGTGGCCGCTCTCACCAACGCCGCCCCATATCGCCTCACAGTCAACGCCGAAATATTGAGACTGCGTTACGGGCCGGGTCGCCATACGGCACGCCTTGTGGTCACGACTAACGACGCCCGCAACACCGAAATGCAGTCGCCCGAAGTGGAATTTTTCATCGCAAAATAACAAGAGTTCCTTTGAACTGAAATGGCCGCTACTTTACCACCACTCACATCCTCCACCGTTTCGCCTGCTATGTCGGGCGGCGCGGTGTGGCGTGCCTTCGATTGGCCGCTTTTGTTGATTGTGCTGGCGATTTCTATTTGGGGCTGTCTGACAGTGACTTCGGCAACAGTGGCGCGCGATGAAGTGTTAAGTGGACGGAGCGCAGCAGGCTTGTCATTGGGCACCTCCACAACACCCGACAGTGCCGCGATAGAGGCGGCACGCGGCAGGGAAAATGTTGATGAATCAGCGGGTGGCGTCGGCAGTTTCCTGCACGGCGATGCTGGAAAACAAGCGATGTGGGTCGCATTGGGCTTGTTGGTTTTATTTGGACTCGCCTCATTGGATTTCCAATGGCTAATGCATTTACAGGCGTCGCTTTATACGGCGAATTTGGGCTTGCTCATTTTGGTTTTGGCTATCGGACGCGAAGTGAATGGCGCCAAAAGTTGGATTCGCCTCGGCCCTTTTGCCTTGCAACCGGCGGAATTCAGCAAATTTTTGATTTTGGTCACGTTAGCCGCGTGGTTGTGCCGCCGCCAAGATCGCATTCGGGAACTGGGCACAGTTGTCACGTCATTGGTTTACATCGCGCCAATTTTGCTTCTCATCTTAAAACAACCCGATTTTGGAACGATGCTCGCCATTTTGTCCATTTGGTTTGGGATGTTGTTTTTCAGCGGTGCGCGTTTGCGCCATTTGGGTCTTGTTGTTGGCTGCGGCTTGCTTTTATTTTCGTTTTCGTGGAAAGCGGGCGACTGGATAAAACCTCAATCTCCCAGCGGCAACGCTTTGCCTTCCATTCCTTATTTAGTCATCAAAGCCATCACTTTAAAGCCTCACCAAAAAGAGCGACTTGCGGTTTTTCTCGACCCGAATCCGTCCACGCGCTCGGCGCGCAGTGCGGCCTATCAAATCACGCAAAGCCAAATTGCCATTGGCGCCGGGCAAATTACAGGTCAAGGTTGGGGCAAGGGAATGCAAAAACGCGGCGGCTGGGTGCCGGAAAATAATACGGATTTTATTTTCACCGTCACCGCCGAAGAACTGGGTTTTGCGGGCGGCGCGCTACTGATTTTCTTGTATTTGGCGTTGCTGTTTCGCACCGCTTTCATTGCCACCGAAACCGATAATTATTTCGGCGCGCTGATCGCGGGCGGCTTTACGGCGCTGATTGCCTTTCACACCATTATCAATCTGGGCATGACTATGCGCGTCATGCCCATAACGGGTGTGCCGCTGCCGTTTTTCTCTTATGGCGGCTCCAGTTATTTGGCCTTTACTGCCTGTGTTGGCCTCTTGCAAAGCGTGATTGTGCGTCAACGCAAACTGCAATCGTGGTAGAGCGTGTCGTTTCTCATGCTGCAACAGCTTAGGGCACTTTTAAGCGCAAAAGCCGATTTTTTTATCGTCCCCCGCTTCGGTTTCG
>JANMKN010000153.1:0-12885 GCA_031372065.1 Abditibacteriaceae bacterium
GTCGCCTTTGAGCGTGTGGAGCGGCGTGCCTGTGTGCGTGCCGCGCGCCGTCCAGTGACCGACGACGGTGTTTCCGCTGCCCAAAATATGCTCGATGGTGAACTTCAAATCGGGAAACGCACCGCGCAGCATCGTCACCAGATTTTTGAATTCCTGACCGCGATACGGCTCGACGTGCGTGGGATTGGTGAACTCGAATTCGTCCGCGAAATAGTTATCCACGAACGATAAATCGCCGTTGCTCATCAGTTCGGCATAGTAGCGGCGGGCGAGTGTTTTATTTGCTTCAACCGACATTAATGCTCTCCTTGATAACGCCAATTAGGGCGCCAAAACTTCGCCGATATTGGTGAAACCGGCCCACGTTTTCTTAATCTCGCCAGCCTCGTTCAGCTTGGTGAAATGCACGCCAGTGATGGTAACCTGGCGATTGGTCGGCGCAAAGCCGGCAAACGAGCCAGCGTGCGTGCCGTTCATGTGAAACTTAGTGCAGATAATTTCACCATCAGAAACGATGTTGTCAATGTGATAGGAAATGTCGGGAAACGCGCCGCGAAAGGCCTTGACGCGGGCTTTGAAAGCCTCGCGGCCCGATTGCGCCGGGCCAGCGTTGGCGGCTAAAGCGGGCGCGTCGAATTCGTAATCTACGGCATAAATCTCGTCAATCATGTCGAGATTGTTGTCCGTCAAAACGTCTTTAAAAAGGCGACCCAACACGCCTTTGGCTTCTTCTGATGTCTTCATGGAATTTCTCCTCTGGTCGTTAATGATTTACGGATGCGCGCCATGCGATCCAGCGGCGATCAAAGCAGCGCGTAGCGGCACACCATATTCGCAAATGCGGCAGGTTTTGATCTTGCCGTTTTCAAATTCGAAAAACCACAGTTCTCCGCCCTTGACGTGTTCATGGGAAGCGGGCACACCAGCGAAATCTTTTTCGTGCGTGCCGTGATAAGCCAAATCAGCGGCGACGGCATCGCCTTCGGCCACCAGAAACGGAATATCGCATTGCACATCGGGAAACGCGTCGGTGAAACCCATCACGCTCATTTTATAAAGCGCGTTGCCGTTGGCTTTTCCGTCGGCCATCGGCACGCCGGGCGCTTCCAGCACCAAATCGGGCGCACAAATTTCATCGTGAATCGCCTCGTAATTTTTCTGGTTCAAACCTTGTTCGACGAAGCGCCGGATGACGGCCTCGTTTTGTTCAGCAGACATTCAAATCTCCTTTCGATTTACGTCATTCGATTTACATCACGCCTTGTGGCGCTTAGGCCAAACGGTCAGGCAAGGCTTTGAGCGGCACGCCCGCCCAAATGAAATTGTCGTAATTGTGCTGATCGCCCATAATCACACGAACTTCGGCGATTTTGCCGTCTTTGATCGTGTAATAATTGCAGTTGAAGGCTTCGAGTTTGGTGCCTTCAAAGTCGCCGCTTGCCTGATAAATTTCAGCCACCGCGCCGTTGCTCAGTTCGCCCATACCAAGCGGCGTGACTTGCGCGCCGAGTTTGCGAAGCGCACCAAAAAACGCCAGCACTTCGCCGACGCCCTGCTTGGTTCCGGCCAGCGGATGATGACCTGGAACGTGCCAGACCACATCTTCGGCTAACACTTCATTTTTCAGCGTTTCCATGTCGCCGCCTTTGAAACACTGATACATCTTGTGAACGATTTCTACGTTGTCAGACATGAATCTCCTTTAAAGTGAGAAAACTAAAGCGTGGCAAAGCCGGGCGCATATTCAAATGGTTTTACGGCGGCGTTGTAGAACGTGATTTCCAACCCAAAAGTGTTGAACGCGCCCTTCTTTTCTGTTGGGCGAATCACCCATTTTTGAAAGGCATACATCGAAGTGCGATGCGATTTCGCGTCTTGCATGAGGCCCGTTGGATTGAACCAACTCGCCTGCCATGCCACCACAATGCTCAGTTCGGCTTGCTCCTCGCTCGCGTTGGCAATATCCACGCTAACCACATTGTGGCTTTCATCGAAAAACGTCTTGATGATAATATCCACATACCATTTGCGAAAACCTTCGTAGCCGGTAAAAGGCGGATCGGGCGGAAAATTCATTTCCACATCGTCGGCCAAAAATTCGAGGCAGTTTTCGACAGGCGCGTGAATATCGAGGGCGTTATACCAAGCCGCCGCAAAAGCTTTGATGTTCTTTTCGCTTAAAACCTCAGTCACAAATTTCTCCTTACTGCCCGCACGTGTTGCCAACGCGTTCGGGATGCACATCGCCTTCAAGCACAAGGTCAATCAAAAACGGGCCGGGCGCGGCCAGCATTTGTTCAACGGCGGCTTTGATTTCCCACGGTTTTTCGACGCGCACCGCAGCCACGCCCATCGCACGCGCCAAATCAGCAAAATGAATCGGTGGATACGACAAATCGAACGGCATTGGATGATCGTGTTTTTCGATGCCACGCTCTTTCCAGTAGGCATCAATATTGAGTTGCAAAAGCCGATACGAGCCGTTGTTGCAAACTACAAATTTCGCCGCCGTATTATGGCGCGCCGCCGTCCACATCGCTTGAATGGTATACATCGAGCCACCGTCGCCGCTAAAACCAATGACGGTGCGCTGCGGGTTGGCGATTTTTGCTCCAATGGCACCGGGAAAGCCCACGCCCAAGGAACCGCCGCGCGTCAGAAAATAATCACCGGTTTTTTCGGGCTGAAAATAATGCGCCACGGCGGGCGAACTGGTCAGCGCTTCATCGAAAATAATGGCATCTTCTGGCAATTGCGCTTGCAATTCTTCCATGAAGCGCGCCATATGCATTGGCACATCTTCGCGCGCGGCAACATTGGCTTCATCTATTTTGGCGTCTTTTTCGGCGCGCGCTTTTTTCAATTCGTCGGTGCGCGCCTGAGCCGCCATGCGCTGATCGTCACTCAAAATGTCTTCGAGATGCTCGGCCAAACGCGCCAGTGAAAGTTTCGGATCGCCCAGCATCCCCATGTCAACCGGATGATTCTTCGCTATTTCGTAAAGATTCAAATCAATGTGAATCGTCTTGGCATCAGGCGCGAAAATATCGCCGAGTTCCGGGAAAACTTCAGGCAAAATGTAGGTGCCGCAAACTAAGTTCACATCGCCTTTTTGCATGATAGGCAAACTGGCGTAGCCGAACATATGACCCGTCATGCCTTGATACAGCGGATGTGCATAGGCCATGTTCACTTCGCCCGCATCGGCTTCCCACACTTCGGCGCCCAGCAATTCGGCAACGCGCGTCAGTTCCGCTTGCGCCCCCGAAAATGCGATGCCGTCGCCAATGAAAATCATCGGTTTTTGCGCGGCAGCTAAGGTTTGCGCGGCTTCGCGCAACAAAGAATCTTGGGGCAAAACGCGCGTTGAGGGTAGCGAAGTCGGACGCACGGGTTCAACAACGGGCGCGTCCAAAATGTCTTGCGGCACGCAAACGTAAACCGGCCCCATCGGTGGCGTCGCGGCGATTTTAATGGCGCGGCGCAAAACGCGCAGCAGCGATGATGGCTCAAGCACCATCGTGCTCCATTTCGTCACCGGCTCCATGATGGCAACCAAGTCAGCCGCCATTTGCGCGTCCATCGCTTGGTATTTGATGCCAGCGTCGCCGCCAATCATCACCAGTGGCGAATGACCGCGCTTGGCTTGATACATCGCACCAACGCCATTGCCGATGCCGGGCGACGAATGCAGTTGCACCAGCGTTGGTTTTTGCGTGGCGCGAGCGTAACCGTCTGCTGTCATTACCGCGATGCTTTCCTGAAGAGTCAGGATGTATTTCATCTGCGGATAAAGCGCCAGTGCGTCGAGAAAGCCTTGCTCCACCGTGCCGGGATTGCCAAACATATGGTCCATCCCGTCGGCGAGAAATTGTTCGAGAATTGCCTGGTGGCCGTTCTTTTCAGGCATGACGTTTAAAATGCGGAGTGCGGAGTGCGGAATATAGAGTGGGATTGTGTGCTACGCACATTTTATAAGCAGCGTCCTGCCCAAAGGGCACCCGCGCCACCAAAACAATTCCGCACTCTACATTCCACATTCCACACTCAAAATTACCAGCCCCAGCGGGTTAAGCCTTTTTCCAGTGTCTCAACCATTTTCTGGCCGGTGAGATAGGAATCGGGCGTGGAACGGCCCGTGATGAACGGAAAATCCACGATGCAGGAGGTTTCCTTGCCGAAGTTGCCGATGTAGGCGCCGTCCGGGCCGGTAGCATCGCGCAAAATATATTCGAGAGGATAAGGAGGCGGCCCCATGTTGATGTCGGCATTCATGAAACCGGTGCCATCTTTGTAGTCGTATTCTTTGCAATGCCCGGTGACGTGCTTGCCCCAGATAATGCTTTTGCGGTCTTCCCAATCGCGGGCAAAGGCCAAACACGCCACGCCATAACACTCGGCGCCAATCGGCTTGCCAGCTTCCTTGAAGGCCATAATGATGTCATGGACGCGTTGATTGTTGACCATGTCTACAATCGGGCCGCTGCCACCAACCAAAAGCATGGCGTCGTATTGCGAAAGCCAGTCCTGCGAAGCTGCGTCCACGCCGTTGTGGTATTCCTCCAGTTCGCGAATGAGATTGTGCGAACTGAAATACGGACGCTCCGGCATCTTTTCGGAAATGTTGATCGGATTGTCGAGGCGCGGCGATTTATCAATTGCTTGAACTTTGGCGGCGACCTCGGCGGAAGTCACGGATTTGCCGAGCGGCGGATCAATGTATTCCGGATCCATGCTGGGCGGCAACGCGACAGGACGTTTGCCTTTGGGTGTGGCGAAGTCTACTTCGTAACCGGCGGCGTCGAAAGTTTCCAGTGGGCCAATCAGTTCTTCGCCCCAGAAACCATATTCGGACAGGATGATGAGGATTTTTTTTGCCATCTCTGTCTCCCCTTTCTACAGGTTTGTTCGTGCGGCTAACGACAGGAAACGACTGGCAGCAAGGTGCAAGAGCGTTGATTTGTTGCAGAGATTATGTGATTGCAACCCAAATGATCTATGGTTAGCGACAAGAATGCCTTGAGATCATTCAACAGCGTCATCACCGATAGATTAAAGATGTGCTATCTGGCGTGCTGCTTATAACTGCTGCCTTGCTAAATTATAGTTCATATCCGCGTCGCGTCAACCACTTTTTCAATATTCTTTTAGTTGATTTTGTGTCAAAAATCTCCTTAAACGTGGGCATTACCTACGATCACATTTTGACGTGCAAAAATGGTATTCCACTGCTGTGACATCAGTGAAATATTTGTCCTGAGTTGTTCTCAAAGGATGTATCAAATATTAAAAGAGCCTTAGAATAATTGGCTTTTGTCGTGTTCAATGCCCAAAACAGAATTTCCGATCATGTTTTACAGTATTTCTGCTCCTAAATACCTTTCTCAATGAGCCAGTTTTTGCAGTTCCTCTTGCATAAGCGTCAGGCCCGACGGGTTCAAGCCACGTTTAACGAACTCTTGATAATCGCTCAATGCGACTTGCGCAAAGGGTTTGCCGAACACCTTGTCTTTTGCATGGCGATGGTACACATCAAGGGCTTTATCGAGCTTGCCGTTAAACAAATAAGCGTGCGAAAGATTGACTGCAATCCACGATTGATCGGGCGCTAAAATGAGTGCTCGCGTGGCTTCGCGCAAGGCCGCCTTAGGATTACGGAACAGCAAATCAATGTAGGCCACTTGCCCCAGTGCAACAGCCGTGCTGGAATTCAATTCGGCATCGCTGGGCCAACGCTCCTGCATCAGATCATAGCGCTCAACGGCACGCCAATAAAAGCGATGGGCCAGTTGTAAATTATTGAGATTAAAGTGTGCGTCGCCGATTTTTACAATGCCTTCTATAAAATCGCGTTGGGCCTGTAAATTCGCTTCGTCAAGGGCCAATTGTTCGGCCAAGGGCAGGCTTTTCGCATAATATTCAAGCGCCTGTGGCAGTTGTCCTTGATTTTGATAAACGCTGCCAATGCGGTCATAGCTGAGGAACAAATTGTGCAGAGCGGCTGCCGTTTTCATGGTTTCTGAAACGGTTTTTGCGATTTTCAAACCCTCTTGCATACTGGCTAAGGCTTCTGCTGTTTTGCCTTCTTGCATGAGCAAATCTGCCCGTTTATCATAAACGACAGCCAAATCGCCTTTCGCTTCCGGCGCGCCAGTTTTGGCAATGATAAGCGCTTTTTTCAAGGCGAATTCATAAGTTTGACGCGCCTTGTCTTTTTGAACATTGTCCAGATAAGCGTCGCCCATTTTGACCGCACTCATCAGAAGATCGCGCTGCGCTTGCGCATCATTGCTGTTGGCAGCCCGACGCGCGCGGATTTCCCAACTTGTTTGGTAGTTTTGCAGGCTGGTTTTGTCATCTTTGAGCAAATGATTGACCTCACCGAGGTGTTCATAGCTCACGGCAATTTCGCGCTCCACGCTGGGACGCGTTTGCAGCAATTCATTCCGCAAAGCCAGCGATTTTCCAAAGGCTTGTTTCGCTAACGGCAGTTTGTTTTCCATCTGGCGAATAATGCCAATTCTTTCATAACTGGTCGCCAAATCAGCAACCAAGTCTTTGTATTTACGATTCCTGGGGATAGCATATAACCTCTCCAGAAGGCCGTTGCCCTCCTCAACGGCGGCTTTGGCGCGGGTTAGGTTGTTGATCAATAGCCACGCGTCACCGCTTCTTACCAGATTCGTCGCTTTCAAGGTTTTGGCATCAAAAGTGTCGGGGTCAACGGACAAAATCTCATCCAGCATCTTTACGTTGTCATCCAAAATTTGCGCCAAAGCGAAATGTGTAGCAGGGATGCTGGCGAGCTTCTCCGGCACATCTATTGTCCATTTGTCCACGGCGGCCAAAGCTAACTTCTTTTGCTTTTCGGTTTTCTGCAATTGCACCCAAGTGAGCGCGCCAAAGCCCGCCACGACGATGAAAAACAGCGACACCACGCCGCTAATTAGGCCGATGCGACGGCGTTTCATGCCCCGTGCGTGGCGAGTGGAAACTTCAATGAATTCTGCCGTGCCAGTTTCTAAATCGTCACGGCGGCGCACCAATAAATCTTCGCCTTCGAGCAAGGGGCGACCTTCGCGCAAAAGATATTCGCTGCGCCGTTTTTCTTCGTTCCAGCGCGTGGCCTGTTGCAACATTCGCGTGCGCAAACGCAAAAATTCCATGTCTTCGGCCAGCCATTGCTGCACACGCGGCCAATGACGCAAAAGCGCTTCGTGCGCCACGCGCACAACAGATTCGTGGCCGTCTTCGGTTTCGGCCTGATCGCTGACCAGCAAACGCGCCTCGATGAATTCTTCAATTAAACGCCGCCGCGCCTCATTGGTGGCAATGCTGCTCCGTGGCACGCGGCGGGCGCCTATTTTGGCGTCGCGTTCTTCGGTGAGCGTCACTAAACTGCGTAACAAAGCGGGCAATTCGGCCTGCACTTCCAAAGGCAACGCGGTGAAAATTTCTTCAGCGCGTTTGGCTAAAGCGCCTTCGAGTCCGCCTAATTCTTGATACGCCGCAAACGTCAAAACGCCTTCGGGCGAGCGGCGCTTATAAAGTTCATCGAGCGTAAACTGCAACAGCGGCAAGGCGCCGGGGTCTTTGCCAGCGGCTTCCTGCAATTCGTCGCTCAGGCGATTGCCGGAGGTCGGGTCAATTTCAAAACGGAGGCCGGCAGCGCGGGCCGGTTGCACCAGCATTTGGCTGAACTCGGCAAAAGTCGGCGGGAACAAGTGATATTGCCCGTCGCCTTCTTTCAAATTCATCAGCGTCGGAATCTCGGCACAACGCGCGAAAAAGTCGCTGCGCATGGTGCAAATCACCCACATCAAACCGCTGCGCGCCAGCACCGACAGCGCGCCGACAAACTGTTCGCGCGCTTCGTTGTCCACATTTTCCAGCGTGAAAATTTCTTCGAACTGGTCAATGACTAAAGCGAATTTTGAAACGGGTATTTGGGTGAGTTTTTCGCGCTGCGCGGTGCTTTCGGCGGCGCTTTGCAGGGCCGCTTTGAGCGGCGCCAAGGCGCGTTGCGGCGCATCGCGAAGCAAACTGGCAAGTTCTTCGGCGTTTATGCCATTTTCGTGCAATTCAGGGAGGCCCGTTGCTTCCAGCAAAGCCAAAGCGAGACCATAAAGCAAATCGCGCGCGTCGGTGGGCCGCATAATGCCGTGACGCCACACGCCGATGCCTTCGATAATGCCCGGATGCGTAATTGTCGGCAAAACTCCGGCGCGCGCCAGCGACGATTTGCCGCTGCCGCTCATGCCGAAAATCATCAGAAACGCGCGGTTTTGCGCGGCCTGCGTGACCAGCATATTTTTGATTTCGCCAATGGCGCGCGTGCGCCCGAAAAAGACCGGCGCGTGTTCGTAATCGAACGATTCCAAGCCGCGAAAGGGCGAGCCTTTGTGCCAGCGCACCGACACCGCCGCTTCGCCCGCTTCGGTGACGTGATGCGGCAAGCGTTCACGAATCAAGCGGCGGAGGTGATTTTCCAGCAGGCTTTCAAATTCATCGGGCGAGGGAAATTGATGAAACGCCGCTTTGAAACTTTCCTGAGGATTGCCAAACCAGCGGTCAATAAACGTATCGAGAGCGCGTTTTTGCGCGAGTTTTTCTAAAAGCGCGTCTTCATTGCTCATGCTGACGTGCGGCTCGGCGGATTTGCGATAAACAATCAGGTCGGGCGTGCCGCGCTCTTTGTAAGCGGCTAAAGCGTCTTCAAATTCCCATTCGGTGCCCGAATCGTAGGACGAGCCGTCGGCGCGCTTGTATTGGTCGGGCAAGCGCGTGCCGAGGCGCGACCATAAAATGCAAATTACGATGTCTGAAGTCGAAGGCGCGACAATCTGATCTTGAAAATGACTGGTAGCGCGCAACGGTTCATGTTCCCAGAGAATCGGTTCCAGTTCGAGAAACGCTGAAAACTCGCGGTGCAAGCGTTCGATCACGCGTTGCGCGACAAGGCGCTCCTGGCCCACATCGCCGGGCGAAGAGACAAAAATACGCAGTTTGCGCGCGATTTTGTCGCCTTGTTCGTTATTTTGCGTGGCCGCGTCGCCAATTTCGGCGGCGGATAACGGTTCTTCGTCCGGCGCTTCGATTTCGTCTTCGTCCGAAGTTCCATCTTCATCGCCCGCATCCAAATCCATCACGTTCAAATGGTGATCGGCGGTTTCGTCAATGATTTCCAAAGTGCGATGCGAGGAAGAATGTGTTATTGAATGAGTCTCGTGATGAGTATCTTGCAGCGTGGACGATGAACCATGTCCATTGCTGGAAAAAGCTTCTTTGACAACCGACACTGCGGTTGTTTCAATTGTGACTTCGGTAGCGACAACGGTTGTCGTTTCAACAGGGAGTTCAACGTTTTTTTCAGCGGCGGCAACGGCAGATTCGGCGACTTCAACGACAACTTCGACAGCGGGTTCAGCGGGGATTTCTTCAGTGGGGATTACTTCAGCGACGACTTGGTTATCGGCCTCTTCCGTGGCAGAGAGGAGGCGCGATAAGCCGTCGCAAGATTCCATGATCGTGTCTTCCTGCACATTGCGCAGGCAACGCCATTCACGGTATTCATCGGGCGATGCCGGTTTTTGATGCGTTAGCTCATCGAAGCCGCCCAAAAGGGCGCCTAATTCGTTGAGATGGCGCACCACGCGCAAGGCGCGACGCGACGGGCAACTTTCGGGTGCAAAAGACAGCAAACTGCCTTGCCCGAAGTTCGCCAGCGCCGAACCGTATTTTTCCTGAAGACTCTGGAGAGCCTGCTCCAACGCCGAATGGGCCTCGGCGCGCTCGTGGAGTTTCGCGGCGCCTAATTGCTCAAGAGCAACTAAGAACTCTGCGTAACTATCCCATTCGGGCGCGTCGGGGGGCAATTCTTCGAGTTGGGCAAGCCAATTTTGCCACTTCACAAATATCCCCTCCGCTGTTTTACTAAGGCGGTGCCGTATCTCCGGTAAAGCGGAACACGGTATGATTAGTATTGCACGCGATGAACGTTCAGGTGTCAGGTTTGTGCAACCTTTCGTTTCCCAATAGAAACATCAAGGTTCCAGCCCATCTTCAGGCACCAGGCAGCAACCCAAAGGCACTGGAACGCTCAAGCTATTTTTCTTGCATTTATCCGTTCTTCGTTGAGGACTCTGATGACAATTTCACGACACACCTTCGGTCGCCGTAAAATTGCGCGGGCCAGTTGTTCGTTTCTCGCCTGCACTTTGGTAGCGACGACACTCACGGCACAGGCTGACACGACATGGGCTGACATAGTAAGTGTTTCGACGACCAGCGAACAGCCAGCCATCATTTTGATTGCTGACACGCCTGCTAACATCACATCAAACGCCCCACAAACTGCCCAAACCAATGATTTAATGCAGCGCCTTGACTTGGTGACACAGCGCTTGAAGAAATTGGAAAAATCTGCGCCGACGCCGGTTTGGCTGCTCACGCCGGGTTTGACATCCAATGTGCCCTCAGCTAACGGCGCGGGCAAAGGCATCACGGGCGTGGGCTTTGGCTTTCAGGAACGAACACGTTTCACTAACAGACGCGATGGCACGGCGGCTTTAGTGGTTGGCTTTGGCGACCCCGAAAAAGTAGGAATTGACCTGCAAGTTTCACTGCTTAACCTTTCTTCGCCGGGAACCCGCGAAGCGTTAGGCTTCAAGTTGCATAAGCAATTGAAAAACGACTATGCCGTGGCATTTGGCGCAGAAAACCTGATTGTGCAGGGCGGCACCGACTCTGGGCGCAGTTTCTACGCGGTGGTCAGCAAGAAACTGCGCCTCAAAGAAAGCAGTCGCAAGGCCTTTAGTCGCCTGTATCTTTCCGGTGGCATTGGCAGTGGGCGTTTCCGCAGCGAAAACAATGTCATCAACGACACCGGCACACTGAACGTGTTTGGCAGTGCAGCAGTGAATTTATCGTCTTCCGTCATTGTATTTACCGAATGGACAGGGCAGGGCTTGAACCTCGGCGCGTCCATCGTGCCTTTTAAGACAATTCCCATCGTCCTCACACCAGCTTTGGCCGACATCGGTGGGCCGGCGGGCGATGGCACACGTTTTACGTTGAGCGTTGGTTATTTGCTGCAATATTAGAGGAGGATTTTTGATGAACATCAACCGTTTTTTCACTTTGACAAGTGGCGTTTTGCTGGTCGGCTTGCTTTTTTCATCGCCCGCGTTGGCACAAGGCGGCGAAGGCGGTAGTTACAGTGACAGCAATTTATCCGATGTCACCGGGCCATTTTTGGGCAATGTTACGGTGCCAGTTCCCTTTGGAACCAGTTCAGTGCCGCGCGCGGTATCAGTGTGGATCGCGCTACCCGATTTGCTTACGCAAAGCCTCGTATCGCAACCTGTAAATACAAACCAGAATACCGGTCAAAGCACAAGTGCCACCGTCGCCCTCGTGAATAGCGCGCTCAACTTCAACCACAGCATGGATAAGTTGATGCCGTTTTGCGGCTGCGCTAATCCGCGTTGGCGCACTTATAATCACACCATCAAAGCCGCCGACCAGTTGCGCGTATCATTAGGCAACGCTGTCGCCGAGCAACGTCAGATGCTCACCGCCAACCCCACGCCGGCGCAAGTGGACGCCGCTCAAAAACGCTTAAAGGCTTTGGAAGACACCACTTCAGCTTTAGAAAAAGCTACCGAAGTTCTTACAGCTTTATCCCAAGCCTTAGATAAAGCGCGCTAACAATCACATCCCAGACAAACAAAAGCGGGATGTTCCAATTGGAACATCGCGCGTTTGTTTGTTTTTCACTGCCTTGCTGCGTTGACTGGCTCAGACAATGGCGGACTTTGGCTTTTCGTTTCCGTTGTCGCCGCAGGTTTTGGTTTAACTTGCGGCGCGTCAGTCGCCACCGAAGTGACCATCGCTTTTTCAAGGCGAGGCATCGGACGCGAGGCTTCCGGCGCGGGATCGAACTCGATATTTTTGGTCTGCCATTCTTTCAGCAACGCATCCAAATTCGGAATCTGCGTGGGAGCGGAAGGCGCATTGCCGGGTTTGGCTTCGCTGCGTTCTCCGTGTTGCACCAACACCTTGCCGCAAGGACTAAAGAACTCGGCGGCGCCTTCGATGACTTCGAGTGTGGTTGCGCCATCGGATGCGATAGTGATAATGATTTCGGTGCCCTTGACGCGAATCATAGCCGAACGCGTGGCAATGGTCTGGCCCGATTTCAAATGCGCCGCCACGCGGCCATTTAAGGCGCGCATTAGCGTTTTATTTTTGCCCGAACCGGTGATTTCGATGGCCGAACCGCCCGACAGGGAGACTTTGGAGCCATCGGCAAATTGCAGAGACGCCGTGGAGTTGGCGCTTGTCGCTACCACATCACCCGCTTGCAAATCGCCGCGCCCGCCCATAGACGAAGTCGTCGATACATTCTTGCGCTTGATGATTACATTGCCGGATGTCAGCATCGCCGGACGAGGCCCCGCGCTAAGGGGAACAATGTCCAGCATTGCCGCCAGAACAGTCAGGCCGAACATCGTGAAAAGAGATCGAGAAAAAGTTTTCATAACAGCGACTTTGCAAACCACTTTACTACGTCCTGTCAAAAGATCAAATCTGGCGGTCAACCGCTTTCATTAAATTCTAAACATCTTCTTCTTGCTCTACAACCCCTTAGGAACAGAAAAGGGAATGGCGTAAAAGCAAACGGAGGCAGAGAAATTTTCTCTGCCTCCGTTTGTTTGCGTCTTTAAGATTACGCCGGTTTAACCGGAAGCGTCATCGTTGAGGATGGTGCCCTGGCCTTGACCATCGCCGATGGTCGCACCCGCAGCGTTGCTCAAGTCTACGGTGAAGGTTTCATCGGCTTCGCTGGTTGTGTCGCCTACCACCGCAATCGTAACCGTTTTG
>JANMKN010000198.1:0-38732 GCA_031372065.1 Abditibacteriaceae bacterium
CGCACTTATGTCTTGTATGTCCTCACTTATTGATAAGTGTGCGCCTACAAGCGATAAGTGAGCCGCCACACGCGATAAGTGAGGACATACAAGACATAAGTGCGCTCATGCAGGACATAAGTTTGCCCACACAAGAGACAAACGGGCCACAACACACGATTTGTAGGGGCAAAGATGACCCGGCCCTGCTGCCTGAATCGTAGCGTGAACCGGAACAGGGATAAATCCCACCCCCACATTCGTTGCACGCGCCTCCGCAAGCCAAAAGTGCCCCGCTACAGGAGATAGGAAGGCCACCACAGACGATAGACACGCCGCCATAGGCTAAAAACGCCCTCGACGGGGCCTCAAAATCTCACGGCAACAACTGGCGACCTTTGAGGAAAGCCTGACGTTCTTTCGGAGTTTGAATATGCAGGCTCAAGGCTTCATATAAGGCGTCCAAATTCGCGACCTGTTGACTCATGCGTTTCACCAAAACACGCGCTAAAGGCCCCATATATTCAGCGAACTGGCGCTCGACGGTGTGCAAAGTTTCGGCATCCCACGCAACCACGGGAGCCGCAGGGTCCACAGCCGCAGAAGGCGCGGTTTGTGGTTTATCGCTTGTCAGACGGTTTGTCGCCTTGAAAAAACTCTGGCGCTCTGTGTCGTTATGCAAAAACTGGCTGACGGCCTGACATAACGATTTCGCATCGCGGTTTTCTTGTGAGTGTTGCCGCACCAAAACACGCGCCATCGGGCCGACAAAAACCGTTAATTCACGTTCGATTTGCTGCAAAACCTCGGCGTCCCAAGCGGTTTCTGCGACAGCCGAAATTGCCACTACGTTTCCTAAGAGGGACGAATCGGGCGTCGAAATTAATTCACTCGCCTCGTGGCGATTCGCGGCGTGCAATAAGGCCGCAATCGTATCGGACAAGCGCTCAAGGTGCAATTCCATCGGCGGCGTCAGCGCGTCCAACCAATGCGGCGTGCCGATAAAATAGCGCATATGCTTGGAAAGACTCACATCTTCGATGCGGAGCGGCACCACAGGCAAGCCTTCGCCAACCGCGTTTTGGATTTCGCGCTTGACTTGCTCGGATTGGTTGGAGGCGCCCGACAAAATCAGCAAAAAGACTTTCGCAGAAGTCAGCGCATCAATGATGGCGTCGCTCCAATCCATGCCTGGAATAATGTCGCGCGGCGCGACCCAGCACCGAATGCCGCGCCCTTCCAAAGTGGCGCAAACCGCATCGGCCAAAGGTTTGTCTATGGATGAGTAACTAACAAAAACGTCGTGAGCCATGATGATTTGGAAACTTGGGACGAAGCACTCTCCTCACGAAAAGGCCTCGCTTAATTCAACACCGATTATGACATAATAGCGGCTCTGATGGCAGATAAAGCCACAAAAACGGGAGAAGATTATGGAGTGGAAGAAGTTTCCACCAAGTGTGTAACATCGTCCGGGGAAGACTCGTTTTGCGATTTTTCGATGAGATAGCCCATCGCCAGAATCGCTTTGACGACTTGCTGCACTACCACACGGTCATAATGTTTTTCCATTTCCGAAAGGTCTTCGTAAAGCACCAAACAAGGATGTTCCTTGAGCGCATCATTGCGAGCCGGGCCATAACGCCAGCCATCCGAGATGCGCTGATTCGCCCATACATCATGTGTGTTGCGAGCGAGCTTTTCCAAAAGCTCCTCCATGTCGTGGTCTAACGCAATGTGAGATGTGTCAAGGGGTGCCGGTCGGTATTCCAAAAAAAACCTCCTGAAACGCGTGAAGAAAAACGGGCGTGTGGTTATTTATAGCGTTACTCAAAATGCCATTTCTGACAATGGAAGCAATAAGTCAATCGCCCATCATGCGACGAAAGCGTGCTTCTTGATCGCCGGACGCCTGAGAAGGTTTAATTTCCGCGTTGGCATCGCGCAAGGGCTGCACTTCACGATAAACAGCGATGTCGCGCGGCGTTTGATCCCATTTTTCGCGGCGCTGAAATAAAGCAAAAAAGCCCAATCCGAGGCGCCATTTCACGCGGTCTTGATGGCAAACGACCCATTGGCGCACTCCGACACTGACGGTTTCGCCGGGCGCGCCGCAAACCGGGCAAAAGCCGTAATCATCTTTGTCGCCATAAGCGCCTTGCGCCTCGTAATCTTCTTCGCTGACGAATTCTTCGTTGGAATCATCAAATTCGTCATCGAAAGCGTCCCGTGATTGATTCATAACCATTCACCCCTATAATTTGTCGTTGGCCTATCGTATACAATAAAGACATGACCGAACGCGCCGCGTGGTATTCACCTTATCAAGAAATGCTGATGGAAATCTTCAGTTTTTTCGGTTCGCTGGTAATGCTGGGCGCTGAAAGTTTCGGTTGTATGCTGCGCGGTGCGGTTTCCTACAAAAACTTGATTCGCCAGATGGCCGAAATTGGTGTCGGCTCGCTGATGGTGGCCGTTGTCACCGTTGGCTTTTCCGGCGCCGTGACGGCGCTGTATATTTCGATTCAATTGGTGAAATACGGCCAGCCCAATTTAGTCGGCGGCATTGTCGGCAAAAGTCTGGCGCTGGAAATCGCGCCGGTGATTACCGCCATTGTAGTGGCCGCGCGCTCCGGCTCGGCCATGGCTGCCGAACTCGGTTCGATGACCGTGACCGAGCAAGTGGATGCTCTGCGCGCTTTGGCAACCAGTCCAGTGCAATATTTGGTGGTGCCGCGCGTTTTGGGCAGCATCATCATGCTGCCTCTGATTACCGTGATTGCCAACGTGGCGGGTGTTTTTGGCGGCTATTTGGCGTCTACCGTCAATGGCGTTTCGGCAACGCAGTTTATGACTTCGTTCCAAGACTACACCTATATCACCGATCAAGCCAATGGCCTTGTGAAAACGTTATCTTTCGCCTTGTTAATTTCGCTAATTGGTTGTCGCCAAGGCTTGACAACTACCGGAGGCGCTAAAGGCGTGGGCCGTGCGACAACTTCGGCTGTCGTTTTCTCCATGATCGCGGTTTATGTGTTGGATTTCTTCCTTTCCAGCATTCTGCAAGATGTTTCGATAGAATTGACAGGGTAGTTTTTTTTGGCCTTTGGTTTTGGGACTTTGGTTTTACCAACCCCAAAACCTAAAACCTAAAACCCAAGACCAAAAATCCATGATTGAATTTCGCAACGTTACTTACACGGTTCCAGCAGGCCTTGAAGACGACCCGGAAACTCCTTTCGATGAGCGGCTGACGCGTCGCTATATTTTGAATGACGTTTCGTTCTTCGTCCCGGCACGCTCCATTACCTGCATCATGGGCGTTTCTGGCACTGGCAAAACCACTTTGCTGCGTTTGATGGCTGGTTTGCTCAAACCCGATAGCGGCGAAGTTTTAATCAACGGACGCGATGTTGTGCCAATGAAAGAAAAGGAATTGAACGAAGTGCGCCGAAACATGGGTTTCGTTTTTCAATACGGCGCGCTGTTCGATTCGCTGAACATTGGCCAAAATGTCGGCTTTGGCCTCACGCAAATGAAGCGGCCCAAAAAAGAAATCAAAGAAATCGTAGCGGCGCGATTGGCGGAAGTTGGTCTCGTGGACGTCGAAGATAAACTTCCCTCGGAATTATCGGGTGGAATGCGCAAACGCGCGGCGATGGCCCGCGCCTTGGCGACTAATCCCGAAATTGTGCTTTACGACGAGCCAACCAGCGGCCTTGACCCGGTAATGGCCCGCGTGATAGACGATTTGATCGTCAATTTGCGTGACCGCGCGGGCACAACTAACGTGATTGTGTCGCATCATCTGACCTCGATTTTGCGCATCAGCGACAACGTAATGATGCTGCACAACGCCAAATTCGTCGTCGAAGGCACGCCAGCCGAAGTGCAAAAAAGCAACGACCCTGTTGTGCGCCAGTTTCTGGAAGGTCAAGCCAAAGGGCCTATTACGGTCAGATAAGTTGTAGGTTAGTGGCGAAGGAATTTATGAAAAACGAAGCACGCGTTGGGATTGTGGTTTTTATAGCTCTGGCGACGATGGTCGTAGGCTATTTTTATTTGCGCGGCTTAGGGCTGACATCGGATAAATACTATCTGCGCCTAATAGGTGCCTCGCACATCGCGCCGGGCAATGAAGTGCGCTTACAAGGCGTAAAAATCGGTCAAGTGCTGGAAGTGGCCTTAGACGAAGGACAGAAGCCGCTAATAACTGTCGCGGTTAAGCGCAGCGGTGCGCCACTTCAGCTTTTGAAATCTTATAAATACACCCTGCAATCCAGCACGCTGATCGGCGAAAATGTGGTGGATGTTCGCGGCCCGTTTCGTGTGGATGCCGAAGCGTATGAGCCAAATAATCCAAGGGTCGTGATTCCAGTCACGTCTGCCGGGCCGTTAGCCGCTGTGACCGATCAAGCCACCTTGCTGATTGGCGAAATGCGCGGCACGTTGGACAAATTGAATACCACGATTGAACGCATTAACACAGGAGTTTTATCCAACAACAACCAATTGAAAATCGCCCGCGCGCTGGATAACGTCGCCAAACTGACGCAGGAAGCGCGGCGCGGATTTGGCCCCGAAGGAATTCGAGTTGGTTTAGGCGACCCCAAAGCGCGCCAGGGTCTCAACGATACCTTGCAAAACACGGCTTTTGCTGCCAAACAAGCGGGCGCTGCCGCTGGTGATTTGCGCTTGATGGCTGCTGATCTGAAAAACATTGTGGGCACCAACAAAGGTCAAATTGGCAGTTTGATGAGCGGCCTCAACAAAACCGCCTCCGAAGTCGGCGGTTTGGCGCAAAGCCTGTCATTTTTAGTAAAAAACGGCGGCTTGCAAGAAAATCTCAATGGCACTTTGCTCGCGGCCCGTAAAGCGGCGGAAAATGTCGAAGCGATGACGGCCAGTTTCAAAAAGGGCACCGGCGAAGGCACGCAAAGCGATATTCAAGCGACTTTGGCCTCGGCGCGGCGCGCCGCTGAAAACATCGAAGCGGCCACTGGCGCTTTGAAAGCTTTTAGCGATGCCGACACGCAAAAAACCCTGCGTTCGGCCATTGTTTCGCTGACCGATACCGCTAATTCGCTCAAAATCACCGCTGACGCCATAAAAACCACGATTACCGACCCCGATTCGCAAAAGCAACTCAAAAGCACGCTGACAACAATTAATCAAGCAACGACTTCACTTGCGGCCACAGCCGACAACATGAAAGAGGCCAGCGCCGGATTCAAAAACATTTTGGCCGACGAAAAATTGCAAGCCGATTTAAAAGCGCTTCCTTCGTCTCTGCGTGCCAGCAGCGAAGAATTACAAAAAACCCTCGCAGCTACGCGCGGCACCGCGCAATCGTTTCAAAACTTGGCCGATAACGTCAGCGGTCTTTTGCCGCGATCACGGCGGCGCAATACCAATCAAACGCCGCCCGCACCGGGCACCAAACCGATTTCCAAGCCGGGCACGGAGTTTCCCAGCGGGCCGTATCTTACTTATCGCAACCTGTCGAATTTCGGTGGCAAGCCGCGCATCGGTGCCGATGTAGCGCAAAACGCTTACGGCGACCTCGGTTTCGACGCCACTTTATTCGGCGGGCCATTGCGTTTGGGCGTTTCCAACATCGGCGATGGCTCCGATTTAACGCTGCAAACGGGCCAGTATTTGGGCAAAGGCGTGGCCTTGCGCTACGGCATTTATCGCTCAGAGATTGGCGCGGGCGTCGAACTGCGCAAAGGGCGGTTTTTCGTGGAAGGCAACGCGTGGGACTTGAACGATGGCTCGTATAATGCTTTAGTCGGCGTGAAAATCACGCCGCAAGTTGAACTGTTTGGCGGGCGCGAAAGCATCCGGGGCGTGCATTCGACGGCACTCGGTGTTAGACTACGGCCCTGATTTTTAAGAGTGAGGTTTTTGGTCTTGGTTTTTGGTTTTTGGTTTCGTCCAAAGTCCAAAGTCCAAAGTCCACAGGACAAAATGAAAGTAATTCTGACGCAAGATGTAGAAAATTTGGGCGGCACACATGACGTTGTGGAAGTCGCTGATGGCTATGCGCGCAACTATTTAGTGCCGCGCAGCTTGGCGATTTCCGCCAACAAAAGCGCGATGGCGAATCTCGACAACCTGAAAAAAGTCGAAGACCGTCGCCAGAACCGTTTGCGCGGCGCCGCGCAGATTCAAGCCGACAAACTCAACGGCAAAACGCTGATTGTGGAAGCCCATACTGGCAAAGAAGGCCGTTTGTATGGCTCAATTACCAGCGGCGACATCGCCGACGCGCTCAAAAAGCAGTTCGATGTCGAAGTTGATCGCAAGCAAGTGTCCTTGGGCGACACCATTCGCATGGCTGGCGTCCACGCCGTGCCGGTCAATTTGCACCGCGATGTTAAAGTGCAAGTCGCCGTGCAAGTGGGCGACCTCTCACAATTGCCCGCCGTCGCAGAAGCCCCCGCCGAAACTGCCGAAGTCGCTGCCTAAAGCACTTCGCACAAGCAAAAAGCCCCGTTCTCAAAGGAGAGCGGGGCTTTTGGTTTTGGCTTACAGTAACTTACTAAACAAGAGCAGTTTTATCCTTGTCTTTCGTAGTTTTTGTGCTTGTATTATTTGGTTTGGCAGAGTGCTGCAAAACCCCACAGATCACGAATATTATAAACAAACAAAGAAAAGCCAAGACGAAATACAAAAAGTACTGAAAAAGCCACTCAATCAATGCCGCAAAAGACAACCACAGGACTGATAGCGTGCGCCAAAATGTCCAACCTTCGCTTTGGTAACTTTTAGTCGCGGCATCATAGTAAATATGCACATAGCCGCTCATAGCTTTTGGCTGACTGTAATTTGGATATAAAACGGAGATGTCTGTAGCGCCATTTCGTTGAATCTTCAAGGTGGTTAATGAAAGTGGCGTGTAGGTCGACTTCTCCATGTAGTAACTCCAAAAATAACGCGGGCGACCATTGACGATTTCATACCCACAGACCGATTCCGCAGTGCTTTCATCCCTGCCATACCTCTGGTAGACATGGTCTAAAACCATGTCTAAATGCCCGTCGTCATTCAAATCGGTTGCCATCAAACTTACAGTTGATTCATCATCAATAAATGTGTTATTAGCTCTGAGAAATTTTGTTTGAAAATTGTGACCTTTTAACTTTATCGTCTTCGCTAATTCTTCAGGTGCAATGAATTTAAAGTATTGCAGGTCTTTTAGGGGTAGAGTGTCTAATGGCCCCGTTTCATACGAGCAATCAGGCGGGCAGACGGATAAATTAGCGATTTTAAATTCTTTGCTGTCCAACTGAACCAAGAAAAAAGTGTCATCCCAATCTTTTGACTCGTAAATACTCGCATTAGGAACGTCCAGCCGTTTCTTGACCAGCGCAAAGTGTTGGCCTATATCAACCGGCAAAGGGCCGTTACGCCACGGCGCTTGCCACCAACTCAATAGCAGCAAAAAAACACAACCCGAAAAGCCTGTTGCCAAAACGAGTTTTAACGATTTGCTTCTCTGGTTTGCGTTTTTGCGAGATGAAATGCGCATTGCCAACTATAAAAGTCTACTCGCCACAACTTACGAAGGAGTGGTGTCATCTTTCGGTAAATCTTCGATCATGTCACCGGAGTGCATCGTTTCAATCGGTGCGTGATGGAAAGGCGATTCGGTGGTGGTTGGGGCAAGCGGCACGGCTGCGGTTTTCGGTTTTTCGTCTTCGGGCGCGCTTTCGACCTGACTTTGCGCGCTGAGATAAGCGGCAGCGCGGCGCGCGGCTTCGAGGCGGGCACGCTGCGAAGGGCCGGGCGAGGCTTGGCGCATTTCGCTGGGCAAAGCGGGCGCATCAGTGCGCTCCGCGCCGCCGGGCATGAAACATTGGTTATACAACTGCATACTGCGCGCGATGACGTTGTGCGCGTCCACGCGTCCGAAAAAACGCTCAATGCGCACTTGTTTGTTTTCCAACGCCTTGTAATCTTCAAAAAAGCGTTGCAATTCGGCCAAAGTGTGTTCGGGAAGGTGCGAAATGTCGCGAAAGTGCGTGAAAGCCGGGTCGTGTTCGTGAATCGCGATGATCTTGTCGTCTTCTTCATCCTGGTCAATCATCTGCATCACGCCGATGGGCCGCGCGGTCACAATGCACATCGGCACAACGGGTTCCTGACCCAAAACTAAAATGTCCAAAGGGTCGTGGTCGTCGCAGTAAGTGCGCGGAATAAAGCCATAATTGGCCGGATAAAACACTGCCGAATACAGCACACGATCCAAACGCAAGAGGCCGCTTTTTTTGTCGAGTTCGTATTTGTTGCGACTGCCGCGCGGGACTTCGATGATGCAATCTATGATTTCCGGCGCGCGTTTGCCGGTGTCTATATCGTGCCAAGGATTCATGAATATTGAAAGAAGACCACTCAAGTCACGGCCAGCAGAGTTCTTGCCTTTAAGGATGCCGCAAATGGCAGGCCTTGCGCAACCACCAGAATGTTTCAAACCGCGCGCTCTTATTAAACGGAGAAATTGCGAGGGCGCGAGGAAACCGCTACAATCATTGTGATGTTAAGCCCCGGAAAGCGTGGCGCCTCGCAGGATTCCCAAGGGAAATCCAACGGCGATTCTCCGCACACTCCCAGAAAAATCTCCTCTCCAGCGGGCGGGGTTACCCTGCCCGGCCAACGCAGCCAATGGCGTTCTGCCGCCGAGCGTTACGAAGTCATCGGACGCGCCGGCGAAGGCACGCTGTTCGCCGTTTATCGCGTGAAAGATCGCGAAAATGGCCGCATTTTCGCGCTCAAGGCCCTCAAAAACGCCTTTGTTCAGCATCCGCGCCTGACCAATGCGCTGGCGCGAGCGCTGGAAAATCTGCTGCCGCTCAATAACCCTTATTTGGCGCGCGTTTCCGATGTCGGGCTGGCCGAAGGCACGCTTTATTTCGTGCAGGAATGGTTGCAAGGCAGCCCTTTTGAAGACCGCTTGCGCCAGGCGCCTTTGCCGCCCAATGAAGTGCTGCTTTACACGCGCCAAATCGCACAAGCGGTTGGATTTTTGCACCAAAGCGGCCTCTCGCATGGCGATTTACGCCCGCGCCAAATTTGCCTGACTTCCGACACGCAATTAAAAATTTCCGATGCCGGTTTGGGCAGCGCGCTGCACGAAGCGGGCATCATTCCCTTCGACATCCAGCAGGATACCGCCTTTTATTTGCCGCCCGAACGCTTCGATGGCGCGCCGCCTTCGGCAGCCTCCGATTATTACGCGCTTGGCGTGTTGCTTTATCGTATGCTGACTGGGCGCGTGCCGTTCGACGGCACCTCACCTTTGATTATCGCCGCGCGTCACCGCCACGACGCGCCCATGCTACCCACGCAATTCAATCCCGCGTGCCCCCCAGAACTCGAAGAATTGTGCCTTGCCTTGCTCCATAAGCATCCACAGCGGCGTTTCCAACTCGCCGGGGAGCATTTGCGACGCATGGGGATAGGCGGTTCGCCGGTTTATCAATCGCCTTATACCGCGCTGACGCCGCCGGGCATTCAAGTCGAAGAAACCGCGCCCGTAACCGCGCATCTGGCGCCGACCGTTGAGGAAATTGACGAGGAATTCGTCGAAGAAATCGAAGAACTGCCCGTTTCACGTCGTGGCGCCCAAGAAGCGGAAGCGCCCATTGCCGAACAAGCAATGGATTTAAAATTAGCCCGCAAAAAGCAGCGGCGGCGAGAATTCGGTAGCGCATTGCTGGCGTTGTTCTGGATGCTTGTTTCGTTGGGCCTGCTCTTTGGCATGGGCTGGTTCGCTTATACCTCGTGGTTGGCCGAAATTCCCCAAGACGTGCAAGTGCCCAAATATACCGGCCTCAATCGCTACGCCGCCGAGCGCGTGTTGAATAAAGCCGGTTTAAAATTGCGCGTCGGCAGCGAAAAATTTAATCCCAAAATCGCCGAAGACACGATTCTCGACGGTTTCCCACCCGCTGGCAAGTTGGTGCGACAGGGCCGCGAAGTGACCGTCGTGCTTTCCAAAGGCGAAGAACCGATCACATTGTATGATTTCAACGAGCTTTCGCTAACGCGCGCCCGCCAAATCATCACGCGCGATGGAATGCGCCTCGGACAGGTCACCGAACAATTTGCTGACCGTGTGCCGCCCGGTTACGTTTGCAATCAATATCCCGCGCCGGGCACGCCGTTTCGCCGTTCGGAGCCGATCAACTTGACCATCAGCAAAGGCCCGGCGCCGCGCGAAGACATCGAAACCAGCGAGCCGCTGCCGCCCCCACCGCCCCCGGATGTGCTGCCCGAAGACACGCAATCCGAAGATGCGCCCTCGGCGGGCGTGCCGATGATTTCGCGCTCGATTCAAGTGCGCGTTGTGCTGCCCAAAACCGGCCCGGCGCAGGAAGTCAAAATCGTGGTCAACGATTCCAGCGGCGAAGACGTGGTTTATCAAGAAACGCATCAACCCGGCGATTTAATTGACGAAACCGTGCGCGTGCGCCGCGAACAAGGCGCCACCGCCCGCGTGCGCATCTATGTCGGCGGCAAGTTGTATAAAGAGAATAGGGTGTGAAATCAGCCGTTTTTTATAGAACGCAAATTGCCGCAAATTTTTCTTTTGGGAAGCGCCGTCAATAGCCCCTTTCCCGGCACAGAAAGGTAAACCATCTAAAACTATTTGCGAAAATTCGCGTTCATTTGCGTTCTATGAAAAACGACACTCAAGCCACCAGACTTCAGCAGCAAATTCAATTTCTCGTCGAAATAGACAAACTCAAACAGATTTTTCGCCAAAGTTCGCTAATGGACGGCACACGTCAGGAAAACGACGCCGAACATTCTTGGCATTTCGCTATGATGGCGCTGATTTTGGCCGAACACGCCACAGAAACCATAGACGTTCCACGCGTCTTACGCATGGCGCTGATTCACGATATTGTCGAAGTGGATGCCGGTGATTCCTTCGTTTACGACGACGCGGCAATGGCAACCAAAACCGCACGCGAATTAGCTGCTGCCGAGCGCATTTTCAATTTACTGCCTGACGATCAAGCGCGCGAAATTCGCGCTTTATGGGATGAATTTGAAGAAGGCGAAACATCCGAAGCGCGCTTTGCCAACGCCATTGACCGCTTGTGTGGTTTGCTTTCCAATTATCAATCCGGCGGTGGCGGTTGGAAGCGACATAACGTCAGCGCCACGCGCATTCGTCAGCGCAACCAACACATCCAAGACGGCGCGCCCGCGCTGTGGGATTTAGCCCAAGAGTTCATTCAAGATGCCGTCAAACAAGGTTGGATAAAAGAATAAACGACACTCAAAATCGATAACTTTCGATAGCGTTTTGCGTAGTGCGCCAATAGTGCGATAGGGTGAATAAATCGTGTGAGTGGTTCAATGAATCGTGCGATAGGGTGAATAAATCGTGTGAGTGATTCAATGAATCGTGCGATAGGTTCAGCAAATCGTGTGATTGGTTTAAAGAATCGTTCCACTGGTTCAGCTAATCGTGCGTAGGGTGCGATAAATCGTTCCACTGGTTCAGCTAATCGTGCGATAGGGTCAGCTAATCATATTTCACAGCCGATAAATTTCGATAGAGTTCTGTCCCCAAATGCGCGACTGTTCATCACCCGAAAGCGCGCTGATAAAGTCCGCCACAACATCGTGCCAGCGCGTGTAATCGCAGGCCACAAGGCAAACCGGCCAATCAGAGCCAAACAAAACGCGCTGGGCGCCGAACGCTTCCAAAACAGTTGCGACATAAGGCCGCAACTGCGCGGGCGTCCACGTTTGGAAATCGGCTTCGGTTACCATGCCTGATAATTTACACGACACATTTTCGCGCCGCGCCAGTTCACACAAATTGGCGCGCCACGGCTCGATTTCGCCCGCTGAAATGCGCGGTTTGGCGATGTGATCTAATACAAATTTCTGCTGCGGATGCCGATCCACCAATTCAATCGCTTTGGGCAGATGTTTTTCCAAAATTAGCAGGTCATAAACAAGGTCAAAGTCGCGCAAAATCGTTAGGCCGCGATGGAAATCGGCGCGCTCCATCCATTCCGGCGCTTCGCCCTGCAAAACATGGCGCACGCCCTTGAATTTCGCCTGCGCCACGAGTTCTTCCAGCGATTCGCGCACAATTTCATCGCACAGCGGCACCCAACCGACTACGCCTTTGATGAAATCATGTTTTGCCGCCAAATCCAGCAGCCAGCGCGTTTCTTCAAGTGTTTGCCGCGCCTGAACCGAAACTACGCCCTCCACGCCACATGGCGCAATAATCTGCCGCAAATCTTCCGGCAGAAAATCGCGCCGGATGACGCTCATTTCGTCGCCAATCCAGTCATATTCTACGGCCTCGTAACGCCAAAAATGATGATGCGAATCTATTTTCATGGGAAAGGCAGAGTGTTTATAAAAAATGCCCTCTGGAAACATGATCCCAGAAGGCACGCGGCGGGTGGAATACCCTTACTTCTCAACAAAACGAAAAATAATAGCGTAAAAAATCGGGATGGCCGGATTTGAACCGACGACCTCCTGACCCCCAGTTATGGATGTGCCAAGCGATATTGACACGATTTTAATGCTTATTTCCCGCTCAATTGGGTTCTTCTCTATCCTCAAATTGAGAACAGTAAGCGCTTGTTTACTGTCGTTTAATAAGTATACTTCCCGCTTTGCTTCTTGGCCTTATTTATATGATTTATGTGCCTCCGCGCAAAGATTGGCTGTGATTTCGAACCATTAATAATTAGAATTTAAAAGTGGGAATTTCAGATGAGTTCGCGGCCTAATAGACTTCGCGGCCTAATAGTTGGCATCTGTGATTGAATTGAAAGATAAAAACTAATACGAAATCTCAGGCAAGCACGAGTTCACTGAATCATAAAACGGAGCTGATCATTACAGAGTGTATTGCCAATATGGTTCGGCATTTATTTCCAAATAAAGTGTGCTATTGGCCGACTCAATCTCTCTCCAGCGATTGGCAGATGCTATCTTTTGGTGAGCTTCGTAAAATGCAGGAGATGTGAGGATTTGTCCTTTTTCTGCAATGCCGCTCAAACGAGACGCAAAGATTACCTCTGTCCCTAAGACAGTCTCCTCTTGAAACGCCGTAGGCCCAATATAACCTGACGCAATTTTCCCATATCCGATTCCAATACCAATACCTTGAAAGACCTCATTGAGTTCGGGAGTTAAGCTAATTTCTTCTCCAATGATAGAGCAAGCAATTCTCATAGCCTGTTCGACCGTTTGCTTAGCAGGCCCTTCTAAGACTATCATTGCGGCGTCACCAATAAATTTATCCAATCTGGCCTGAGGTTCAATCGCACGCATACGCCTCACAAATATCTCATTTAACTGATTGGTAAAGTCAACTAAGGCCTTGAGTCCGCCTTCGCGCTGTAACTGGCATGTCGCGGCCGTAGATTTACGCAGGTCAGCAAAAATAATGCACGCCTCAACCTCACGAGGAGGTTGAAGTGTGGGATGCAGAGTAACCTTCTTTCTATCTCCGATTTCGAATAAGCGCCAGTTGATGGTGCGGTAAGCTCGCGCGACGTGGTGCAAATATTCCACGGCTTCAAGTTCAATGGATACATGGCCAGAATAATATTTCATACGTTCTGTTCCCATATATTGTTTAGGAACCTCTTCTAAATAAAACCAAAGGTAATCATCGAAAGATTCTGCCGGATTGAAATAACCAGGAGCAAGGTCTGCGGCATGGTGAAGGCTATGATCAGATAAGTGAGCACCATAAATTGGCAAAATAAGCTCCTCACCATCCTTGAATTCATGGGGCAACATACGCCCCTCATCATTATCCCCATTTTTTCGTTCACCATCTTTGAGAATGAGACAGTGTCCTATATCTAGATTTAGGCCCACCCAATCAGATGTAAGGTAGCCGCGTTGGATAGCATCGTTAATTTTGAAACTCAAACGTTTCAGGTGTTCAACGCTGCGTAAAAGGAAACTCTGGCCGGGTTCCAGTTCCAAGGCAATGCCAGAAGTAGGCAAACTGCCAAATTGCTCTTTATAAGTATTAGCCACATCTATTAAAGACTGGCGAAGGCGATTTAGTGCCTCATCATCACCGTCAAAGTAGTGATCGTTCTCTTGTAAAACTGGCCTTAGTGCTCCTCGATATGAGTAAATACGCCGTCCAGTGCGTATTTGGATGCAAGGTAGCCGTAAACATTCGGCAACGCGTAATAGAGTCACAAGAGACTGAATCGCAGTTTGACGAGCCGGTGATCCTACAGGTTCAGAGATACCAGGAAAGCTTGTGGTAAACGAAACAACTTTGATGCGTGTGCGAACTTTATCTTCTGCTTCAGCAAGTTGTTCCATGAGCCAATTCAGAATTCGGGGAGCATTCGTCAACTCCCACTGGTCGCCATGAAGTTTTGCAACGGGATTTAAACCTTGGGCCAATTCATGAATATCTGGCATATCGGGCCAATAAATATCCAGTGCGTGGACACCAGCTTCAGCCAAAAGAGCTGCGCTTCTCGCTAATCGGCGATTAAAGCACGACGTAATAACAGCTATTTCTCCTGTATTAGTGTTCATGATGTCACCTCTGTCCCTTGGTCATCCAAATCCACGATCACTAAGCGATCATTTTGGATATGTAAAAGGCGCCCGTAGCCTTCCATGCCCTGTTGCACTCCCACATATTTTTGTCCCTCTCGTGCTTCCACGAACACACGAGCAATACGAGGCACCTTAGATGCTGGTCGCCTGGGATATTTTGTTGTAGCGTTATAAAAATAAGCCATGTTATATGCCACTGGATTAGCCTCATCCAGTGGCATATTCGTCCTAGAGAGCGAAAACAGCCACATATAAGAGGGCAACTGGTCTTCTGGGATTAAAATTTTTAGGCTGTTGATGGCAATGCGCATATCGACCGCATCCAACAAGCCTAATCCAGCAGTCAAAGAACGGCGAAGTCGGCGATAAAAGTGCCTCTTGGACACGAGTTCAACATGCCACGGCAATGTTTCTTGCAATGTATCCATGTGACAATTTTTGAGAGGGTAGCGGACATCACGAGGCACCACGGCAATAGCAACTGCTTCCTGTTCCTCGCCCTTATCAAACCAAGACATACCTTGAAATAGCATCGGCCAGGTTGCTTCCAAGTAAGGGCCAACAAACGGATCATGATAAACGAATGTCGCTTCATTATCGTCATTATATCCCGTGCCGATTAAAAGAATAGAATGCCTCTCCCACCCCGGTGGAGGTGAGGGATATGCAGGGTAGAGCTTCGCAAAGTCAATATGTAACATAACGGGCAAGCCAGCCTCAATATGCTGTTGAATAAGAGTAAGAAATTCGGTTGCAGCCTGTAAGTCACTGTGTTCCTCACTTTTTAGCCTTAGCCATGCGATATCTAGACCCCACAAGTTGCAGTTTCCCTTGCGTAGTATGTTAAGTGAATCGGAAGGACTTAGCCCTTGAGCTTTAATTACGGTAGGCTTAATTGGTTTAGGCCCCCAACCAATACGATCATTGCGCAAATTCATCCATAATACCATGTCAAGGGAACCTAGAGGTCGCGAGTCGTAAGGTATCATCGTTATCATTGCCATATAAAGGCACGCGTGAGAGCAAAAACCGCCGAGAGGGAAGGCTGGCATCACATAAGGCAAACACCAGAAATAAGGTTCTCCATATATCTGCGACAATTCGCGGGCGCCGGGCAGGTTGTAGCGAGAACTTAACATACGAAAGGGTGGAGCTAAAAAGGCATCAGCGATCGCTGGGATATCAGTATCCCCAGCTTCTCTTGGACGGACGTTGGCATAACCAATATAACGCCCATGATGACAAGGGCCATCTTCGAAAAGATGAACGCGGGTAACCCATCGCTCTGGTTGAGGGCGCTGCAAAAATTCCAGCTCATTGCGCCACCATTCAGAGGGTGCGCGCCGACAATCGCCAATATGCAGATTTCCATCAAAAGCCTGCTGAAGTAGTTCTGTTACAGTCTCAGCGTGCGGAGGAAGCGATAAGGTATCTTTTGACTTCTCCAGAGTGTGATAAATGCTTTTCATTTTTCATAGGCCACGGATCTAATAGGCGTCTAGTCCAATCCGTGTTTTTAGCCCAAGCCTTTTCTGTTTTCTACAAATAATTCAATTTACCACTAACCTTGTTCGGTTCTTGAAAATCGACTACCCCAGATTATCTACCCAAACTGGCTATTGGCTATATAGATAAACATTGAGCGTCATTTTCATTTAATTCTGAACTTAAATACTTGAGTTTGTGCGATGAACCGCATAGCCTCCATTTCGACAATCCTAATCTGGGTGCTGCACTCAAAAAGACGATGTAAGTAGAATAACTAACATCGTCTTAAAAGATTACGACTCGCTGTCGGGTTCTTGTGCGCGAGACAGGAAGGGCGTCATTACTCGATCTGCATCGCCGTTCAATGAATCAACGCGCTGATCTTTAACAGCGGCCCGTGCAATTGCGCGCGCGCGCGCCTCAGCAGTCTGAGCCTGATTGAGCTCTTCTAAGAGCATCCGCCCTGCTTTACTGCCATAAGCGCTCAACACCCATTTTTCATTTATCTCTTTTGCCATAACTCACTCCAGTCGAGAATTGACCTCTTCTCTTCAAGAAGACGCGCAAAAGATGCGGAAGATCTTTTCAGATTCCTCATTTGTTTGCTGTCTTCCCAAATACATGGTCTTTTGGTTGGGCGGATTGTGTGCCACAACTGCTTGTCAATGTCGCCACGCAGGCTTCTGATCTCCAAGTGGACTTACTACAACAAGAAAGCAATTCAGCTTCTTGCGTCACCCAAAACGTTACACATTACAATCTATACAGCTTGCGTTACTATTATAGCAGGGTCTGGTTGAATGCAACAAGATCTACATCGGGTGATCTAAAAATTTGCTTTGAAAGCTAACGGTTGTTGGAAACCGTGTTCTTATACGTTGCTGTTTTGTGCCATAGACATTCTTAATTTGAGTATGCCGATTAGGAGACATACACCAGAGATGAAGCATATATCTTGTCAAAGACGGGCTGCCAGAGCGCCCAATCCTTGGCCGGGGCCGAAACCGAGATCACATAGCTGTTCCAGCCATCGGTATAGCCCAGAAGTCGCTTGTGCAGGCGCGGGCTACCCTCTTTGTCCATTTCGTAATCCCACACGCTGGCCGCCTGCCCTGCCCAAAGCGTGCTGCCTAAATTCAAGCGGCGATAAGCCTTGCCAAAGCGCCGTTTTAGCTCCGCCTCCGCGCCGCTCCAGTTGATTGGCTGCGGGGGAATGGATTGACTGCGCGCGCCGACTTCCAAGAGCATGAAAACCGAAGCCAGCGTCGAACGGGAAAACAAGCGCCGGTAGCGCCCTTCACTTTGCGATTCGGCCCGCCACAAAGCGGGAACGGTCGCGCGCAAGGTGGGTCGCCCGTCCACCTGCCTTGCTTCCCAGTTGCCGCTATTCACGCGTGCCACTTCGCCTTGGCAGCGGCGGGTCTGCTCCTCGTTCAATTGCGCCAGCATCGTTTTATCCCCGGCCTGCGCTTCCGCCTGCCTTTCCGCCTGCGCCAATTGCCAGCCCAATTGCTCCACGCTGTCGGACGACGAACTTTCGTCGCTGTTGAGGCGCCATAACGCCACCAAGTCCTTGCTAAAACTTTGCAGCGCGGCGCGGTTGGTTTTGAGATTGGCTTTCAGGTAAGAGGCGGCCCCAGCCCCATTGCCCGCCTTGAGACGGGCCAACAGTTCTCTGGCCTGCGGGCTGCTTTGGCCGATACGATCCCGCGCGCGGCGCAAGACAGCGCTGCCGCCCCAGAGAGTAGCTTGGGTAACGAGGTCACCAGAACGCAAAATCCCGGCATGACCATCGGCATAGATAATGGGTGCTTGCGGCCCCAGCCCATCGCCATTATGCCGCAGATCGAAGTTGCAATCCGCTGTTTCAACTTTCCCGGAAGTCTGCCGCGCGGCAAAGGAAGGCCACGAGGGATAGGGCGGCAAGAGCGACAGATCATGCTGGGTGCCGCCATCAGCCAGCAATAGGGTGGCAGTGGGAGCATCCGCTTCCGAGCCTTTGGCAGTGGCTAACACAGGGTTCAAGGCATAGGACGAAACCAAGCCTTGTGCTGTTACTTGTGATGCCGCGCCTTGTGACGCTGTGGGCACAGGTGGCCCCACCGGACAGATCAAATCCTCTGCCTTGGCGCGGCCCCGTAGCAGCGATACCCATGTCGCGCGCTGGCCTTGTTTGCTTTGGTAATCCACGGGCGGAAAGCGCCCGTCGTAATCCTGCGCATAGGCCGAGAGCGCCAGCGCCACGGCGCGAAGGTGCGTGCTGCATAGTTCCTGCTTGCCCGCGCCGGTATAGGGATAATAGGCTTGCGCAATCCCGGCAAGCACGGGCGGCCCGGTCAAGCGCCCAAAGGCCAGCGCCACACAGCAAGTGCCCACCAGCGCCAAGGCGCGGTTGAGCGTTGGCAGCTCAGACCACAGCGTGCGGTTGAGGAGCCGGGGCCGAACCGGACTGCTATAGTGCCACGGCAGCGCCAAATCCCTGGCGGATGTTGGTCTTGAATATGATGGTATGGATGGCGGTTCATGGCGTAAGGGAGGATGTGCGGGCTTAGGTGCTGGCTTAGGTGCGGGCAGGCGGGATTCTGTGGGCAAGTCGTTTGGCAGGCCTGACGACTCAGTTCTCAAATGTTCGGTTACTGACCGCCCAGTTACTGACGGCTTGGTTCTTGGCAGCTCGGTTACGGGTTCGGTGAGGGGCATAGACGATCCGCTTGCTGAATCGCTTACTGGATTTACTGGCACGGCTTGATACGGCTCAAGTCTTTGCTCTTGAACTTCCTCAGCAGCAGCGCCAAAGTCATCGGCAACCTGAGCATCGGTGACCTCCGTGACCTCCGCTGCTAATGCCTTCTTCTCTTCTGGGCCTGCCTGCTTATTCTGCTCGCTTAACACATCATCAAGTCGCATGATTTTCTTCTCCTGTCAGAAATGTTCTATCCGAATACCTACTCAAAGGCGCTTAATCAAAACTGCCCATCCAATCCCAACCACCTATCCAAACGGGGGCACCTGCTGGCCGCTGTCCACATCCCACCACACCGCTTGCAACACGCGCTGCGGCGTGATCTCTTCCTGCAAGGCGACGCGGAACAACTGGTGCGGGCCGCTATTCGAGGCGATGGCTTTGGCGATGGTTTGCAGCCGCTTGGCGGTGGGCGCCACAAACAGCACGCGAAAGCCCAGTCCCACCGGCACCTGAAAATCGCGGGCAAAGCCGCCACCTTGCCAGTAGGCTGCGTAAGCCCGGCACTTGGCGGCCAAGGTGCGCTGCGGCTCGGTGCCGCGATCCACTTCGATAAAGGCATGATGTCGCACGAAGCCGTTAGGCTGCAAACCAGTGAGTCGCACCAGAGCGCCGCCGTCCGGCACAAGGGAGACATTTTGCTTGCGCCGCCCCGCTTCTTCGAGCGTCACGCGAAAGCGCACCCGCTCCCCCGGCAGCCATTCCAACAGCCGATACTCCTCCGCACCTTTGGCGCCCTGCAAAGCATCGCCTTTGGCCCCCTGCAAAGCATCGCCTTTGGCCCCCTGCATACCTCCCTGCGTGGCCCCTTGCAAACTGAGGCGCATCTGCCCGATGGCGAGCAGATGATCCAGCGCTGCCGGAGCGGGCAAGCGGGAGGGGGGAGGGGCCGACACCTCGCCGTGTATCACGCTTAAAACCCGCGCTCCTTCGCTGTCCAGCAGGTAGACCGGCTCACGGCTGCCCTTGGCTAAAGGCCGCGCGATGCGGCGCAAGTAGCGATGGTGGAAAAGCAGCTTGAGTCGCCGGGTCAACGTCAGTCGTGAAACAAAACGATGCGGCACATGAGGGTCGCAGGCGCGCAGCGTTTCGAGTTGCGAGGTCGTCAAAAAGCGGTAGTGCCAGACATCTTCCAGCACGGCGAGGTCACGCGGCGTCAGCAAGATCGGAGGCGCCTGCGGCAGTGCTTGTGGCGCTGCCCCTCTTTGCCCACTCTTCTGTCTCGCCCCATTCACCGGCCCCGCTTCTCGCCCGGCGGCGCGTCGGTAGCGTGGCAAAGCGCGCGGCAAGGCACCCGGTTCATCGGTGGCGTTTTCAGTGGGAATCTGGCTGTCGTTTTTCATCTTGCTTACGGTTCATTTTGTGGTGCATCTTGTCGTTTCACAGCACCTTGCGCTTGTATGGTGACTATATGTTTCGGTTATGCGTTTGCGTGCCCTAAACTGTATGTTTCTCACCGCATGGCCGAAACATACACCTTAAAGCGGCGTTTTACGCGTAAATCCACGCTTTTTCACGCATAAATTGTGCTTCTGCGCTTTGGCGCTCACTTGCAGCCAAATTACGGCGACATGTGCCATTTTCAGGGCGCGCAATAGGCACGCAAAAAGACACCTTGTGATTCAGGGTGCTGCATACCACTCGGCACAGGAATTTGCATGGCAGTTTGCCTTTCATTTGGTTAGCGGGTGGCGTCCTCTATGCAGTCCTATTCTGCCCCTTTTGCCCCTTGATGATCGTCTTGCTTTACTGGCTCATTTTGATTGTCCCGCTCGTTTTTCCCTGCAACTGCCCCCTCTGCCGTTTGCTCTGCCGCCTGCTCTGGCAGGCCAAAAAAGAGAGATTGAACTGGCCTTGTTGGGGCTGGTATTTGTTCGCTTGGTTGCTGTTGGCTTGGCGACGATTCTGCGGACGGCTGTTTAGTGGGCTGCTGTTTGCCCTGCCTGCTGGCCGGGCGTGCATCGGGCGGCGGTGGCAGTTTAGGGGACTGATTAACGCCATCTGAATCTTGGAACTCATCTGCGCTAACATCGAAGCTAACATCGAAGCTAACATCGAACTCCTCCTCTAATTTGCCCCCTTGTTGGCTTGGTAGTTGGCTTGGTGGCGGCGCATTTTTCACCGGGGCTTTGGCCGCGCTGGGCTTCTCCTTACGGGCCTCCTTGGTTGTTTCTTTAGTTGATCCTTTCGCTGCTTTTTCGGCCAACGCCGCTGCCTCCAAAAGTTGGCGCAGCGCCTCGTCACTCTCCCGCAGTTCGGCCTCTACAGCGGCCCGTTCGCGGCACAGCAGCGAATGCGTCCTCTGCCGGATATAGGCTGCCGAATCGGGATCGGCGCCCAGCGTGGCCGGTTCCAAGGGCGAGAACGTCTGAATCAAAAAGCTATCGGCAGAGCGCCCCAAGCGGGCCACCGCCTGCCCACGTTCCAAGTCGGTCAGTTCCTTGGCGCCATACAAGCCGCCGAACTCACCTTCTAACGCGCGCCCGCTTTGCGCGCTGACGCGAAAGCTAATCAGCGTCCCGGCATTGCTGCGGATGGCGGTGGGTAGACCTTCGCCCAATTGCTCCAAAAACTGATTTGCCATCACTAAAGACAGGCCCGCCTTGCCCGCTTCGGAAAGGATCTTCTCGAAGCTGCTGACGACGAAGTTCTGAAACTCATCTACATAAAGCGTAAAGGGTGTTCGTTCCTCGCGGCCTAATCTTAAATTGTGCATGGCGGCGAGTTGGATTTTGGAAACCAAAAGCGCCCCTAAGAAATGCGCATTGTCTTCGCCGATGAGACTTTGTGCGAGGTTGACCAGTAGAATTTGCCCCTCGCGCAGCATTCTCCCGGCGTGCAATTTGGTCTGTGCGCCGCCGATGATATTGCGCACGACGGGACTGGAAAGGAGAAGGCCCAGTTTGTTGTAAACCGGCGCGAAAGCTGAGGCGCTGTAGCCGGGAAATTCGCTGGCCCAAAAGGTGTGCAGATCGGGGTCGGGCACTTTGGTCAGCAAGGCTTTGCGGTAATCTTTGCTCGCCAAAAGTGGACGGATGTCGCGCAGAGTCAGCGTTTTCGCTTCATGCGGCGTGCTGTAGGGAGACGACTCCGCCGCTAACAACGTGAGCAGAGCGTGGCGCAGAATGTGTTCAAGGCGATCACCCCAACTGGCGCGAAAGAGGCGGTGCAGAATCGCCAGCAGGTCGGAAACCAAGAGGCGTTTTTCCCATTCGCCCTCGGCTTGCAAAAGTCCCAGAGCGGGCGGGTGCGCCGTGTCAGAGAGATCGAGATAGAACACGTCGCCCTCGCGATGCGGCGGCACGCGGCGCAAAACGTCGAGCGCCAAATCGCCATGCGGGTCAATCAGGCACAGGCCCCGGCCAGAAAGCATATCTTGGCAGATGAGGTTGAGGAGCAGCGTGCTTTTGCCCATGCGGGTGGCGCCCAGCATATAGAGGTGGCGGTTGCGCATCGCATCCGGCCAGCGCACGATTTGCGGGTTTCCGTCATGAGGTTCTTTTGCGGGAAAGTCGTTTTCACCAGAGGCGAGCAGGCCAAGCGCCGCGCCAGGAACCACCTTGAGATAATCCGGCAAGTCACGGCGGCGCGGGTCATAGCGCAGCAGCTTGGGATGCAGCAGGCGCTCAGAGGGCGGGTGCCACAGGCCCGCCAGTTCGCTTTGGGAGAGCAGCATCCCAACGCGACGACTGCGCCGGTCCAGCAGGTCGCGCACGCGGTCACCGGCACCGTAACCGTTCTCTCCATAGCCCGTGTCATCCAAAGCCACCAACGCATTGCCTTCTTCCAACTCGCTGCCCTCGCTCCCGTAAGCGTCCACCGCCGTGCCAATGCGTCGGCAAATATCAAAGGCGCGTTCGGATAAGTGATGTTCGGCTAAGTGATGTTCGGATAAATTGTGTGCTAAGGCGGCGCCGTCTGAATGCTTCTGGCGGGCGGTAAATGCAAAAACCCGCAAGGCCACCGCCCACAGCGGCGCGACCAACTTGTAACGCAGGGCACGCTGCAAAGGCGTATCGCGCGTGTTGGGATGGGCGGCCTGAGTGGCGCCGTCGAACTGCTGCACCAGTAGCGCAAGCGAGGAGGCCCAGTTGTTCTGCGCCGGCGTCACCAGCAGTTGCACGCCCCCCACTTCCCCGGTTTGCAAAGTGCCCAAGGCACTGAGCAACGTGCCGTGCGGGTCGGCGGCGAAGGTTTCAAAGAGTTTGAGCGGGCGATAAGCGGGGTGATACAAGCCGAAATCCACCGCGCGCTGGGCGACATCACATTCCAGCAGAGGCAACAAGGCGCGCCGCAAGGCATCGTTTAGCAGATAATCCTTGGAGGCCGGTTTTGTGGTTTGACAGTTTTCAGCGCCCTCAGCGCGTGCCAGCGGAAAACAGTGGGCAAGGGCGGCGATAAGGGCCGCGCTATCTTGCCGCGCACAAGCGATTTGGTAGCGAATTGAGCGGGCCTCAGCGATCAGTTCCAGCGCCAGCGGATAACGCAAGTGACGCAGCAGCGCAAAGAATTCCCCTGTTTGCGCGGGCGTTACCTTTTGCTCAACGGGCAAGGCAAGCGTGAAAAAGTGGAGCGAGGCGTTTGTATACGTGTTATCGTCGCGATTATCGCGCGGCTGGGGCACGCCATGCCAGCCGCCGCTTATGGCGTCGGTGTGGGGATCGAAAGGCACAAAAGCCGGTTCCAGTGCGATGGGTTCGGGAAACAGGTCGTAACCGCGCAAGCGCCGCTCCCACGCGTAAAGCGCTTCCAAGCGCCCCTCCGCGCCCGCTGCCAAATCGGGCAGTGGCGCGTTCCAGTCCGCGACCCTCTTTTCTCGGTTTTTCCCGGCGTGCGCGCCGCCCTTATACCAGAACCAAGACATGGGTTTAAATCTTAGGGGTTGAAAATCCCCTTAGTTTTCCGCTGCCGGATTATCAATCGAGGAATGAGTCGGGCCGCTGGGCGGCACTGACGGTGGTAGCGGCATGGTCGTTGGCAATGGCATCACATAGCCACCCTGTGCGTAGCCGCCTTGCCCATAGCCAGTGGGCAGAACGCCACCTTGCTTATATTTGGCGTAGAACGATTGCAGGACGGGACGGCGCTCATGCTCTTCCAATGGTTTCAGGCCGCGCTCTTCGGCATACTCGACCAGCACTTCCTGAATGGCGCTGTGAATGAGGGTCAGGCACATCTCTGTCACATCGAAGCGATAGAGCGTCAAAGACGAGGGCTTGAAAACGACAAAGTATTTGAGCAGCGGATGTTCCAGCCACAGGAATTGCTTGGAAAAGGCCCAGTAGGAAACAAAGAGGCCACCCGGCAAAGGAAAGGCATAGAGGTAAACCACCAAGTCATCGTAGCGAATAATCAGATAGCGGGGCCGCGCACCAAAGATAGTGCCGTTGCCAAAGAGGTGGCCGGGGCCAAAACCGACCTTGGAATCGGGCAGTTGCGCCTCGTTCAAGCGCTCTTTGAGGCGCTGGTAAACGCGGGCATAAAAGAGATCGGCGGGTTCGGATAACCCTTGCACAGGATAGCTCCAATGCTGGATAGTCCACTCGGCGCGCGGCTGCCCCCAACCATAGCAAGCTAAAATCAGCAAGATACATCCGGCGATGCCCAAACCTACTGATAGCAACGAATCCATAGTCGTTTCCACTCCGTGTTTACAAGGAATTTATTCTTTGCCAAAAACAACAACGGGAACATCAATGCCAAAATATAACAGCTAAAACATAACCGCTAAAACACAACGAGCTACAACAGGTGCTGTTGATCAGCAAAGGACGGCAGGGAAAGCCAACTGAATTCAGCCTGTATTGGGCATTCCCTGCCGCTTCCTGCCTACCTCCCGTAACGGCGTAGGGCATCCAGTAGCGAACTGGCGGCGGGCGAGAGGCCGTTTGGCAATACTTCCCGTGTTTCTGCATCAGTGGGCATCGCAATAAGCTTGGCTTCCACGCGATCCTTGAGGCTAAGGCGAATCAGAACCGGGCGGTGATCGCTGATTTTTTTGATGTAATCGGGAAACTCCTTGTCCGCTGCCACGATGAAGTAATCGCCCGCATCGTAATCTTTGGCTAAATTCGGCGACAGGAAGATATGGTCAATCAAGGAGCGCGGGCCTTTGACATACGAAAAGGCACCGTCTTCTTCATCCTTGGCCGCCAAAGGCGTGAGGTGAGGCGCAGCGGCGTTATGGGAGCCACCCGCTACCAAATCCGCGAAGTCACCGCTGGCTAAGGTGGCATTGACATCGCCGCCTAAAATCCAGTCGCCGTCTTCGCCCGCCTCAATCATGCGGCGCACCGCAGCGGCTAAAATGCGGCTGGCTAAACGGCGGCGCTTGCTGCCTTCGTCCATCGCTTTGAGATGCAATGGCACCAAGAAAAAGTCGAACTCTTCTTTGAAGGAATCCTCGCGGCTGGCCGAGCGGAAGTAATAAAGCGCCGGGTAACGGTCAAAGATTTTGCCTTCGACGACTTCGAGTTGCAAATCGCTAAAACCAGTAGGAAATGCGTCTTGGCCTTCCGCGCTTTCCAGAAACGAGCCATCGCCAAAGTCGCGGCTGCTCAGTTGCAACCACGCTTCGATCTCATTGGGCCAAGCGCGCTTTTCGCCTCGCACCGTTTTGCGGTTCCACATCAGTGCTGTGGCCTGTTTGCCGCGCCCGGAGTTCGGCTCGGAAAAGGCGCAGTCAAAATCCATGTGGTATTTGCTGTTGAGGTGATCCACCAACGCCTGCGTGGCTTCGGCTCCGGTTTCTTCGAGCGACCAGATGTCCAGATTCATCGCCACGATCACTTGGGCGACCTCATCCAATTTGTCTTCGAAGCGGTTGACCAGCCATTCGACGTTCCAAAAGCCGACATCCAAATCGTCGCTTTCGCCCCGATAGCGGTTGACCACCACTTCCACGCCGGTTTCGGGGTGCGCGGTTTCGCGGCCCAAAGCGCCGAAAAAGCCCATCAGTTCGTCGGTGCCTCCAAAAAGGGCCAACACTTCGCGCGCCATTGTGGCTTCTCCCCCGCCACCATTGCCGTTACCATTGCCGTTTCCCCCATTGGTTCCCCCGCCATGAGCGAGGTTTTCCAAAAAGGCGGCGATGGCCGAGAACTTGATACCCTCGTTTTCGATGCGTCCCGAACCGTCATCGGCGCTGCGGCTGGCGTGGTGCAGGGCAATGGGCGACCACTCGTTGCTCATCACGCAGGAGCCGGAACTGCCGGGCAAAGTGTCCGAATTGTAGCGAACCGCCAAAAGGTTTTGATTGACGACCTGGTTCTCTTGCACTACGACCACTTTGGGATCGCCGTTGGGATGCTGAATGATGTTGGCATAGTCGCGCTCATTGACGACGCGGGCGCTGCGATCCAGCGGCACAAAACCAAAGGTATCACCCGGTTTGCCATCCACCCAAACGAACGTGAAGTCCAGCGCTTCTTGAGAGAGCGCGTTTTGAATCGGGCTGGTAATGAAAAGGCGCTCCGGGTTGAGGCGGTAAACGGTTTCCGTTAAGAGACGTCCATCCGGCCCCGTCTGGTAGTTGAATAGCGCCCGCCCATTGCGCGCCACTTCCACCGAATTGAGAACGTGATGGTTGGTGAGCAGAATATTGGGCGACACCAAAAAGCCAGTGCCCGACCACGCGCCGCTACGTCCGTCGTAGCTAACGCCGGAGGTTTTGATTTTGCAGACGGCTGCGGCGCGCCCGGTGCCGACTTCCAAAAACCACGCGGGCAGGAAATTAACTTCTTCCACAATGGCTTCCAAAGTCAGCGGCGAGATAGCCATTTCCGCCACCGTTGTAGGCGCGGACGCGAGAAACGGCACATTCAGCGAAAGGTTCTCATTTTCCGAAATGGCGCCAGAGGAATAAGCGGCGGGCGCGGCCACTGCAAACGCTTCGGCTCTCCTGTTTTCGAAGTTGGCGCTGTCGCTATTGGCGATTTCGCGATTGGCGATTTCGGGAGCGACAAAGGGGCCGGGATCGGGCACGTTGTCTTTGCCGATACGCTTGCTCAGAAAATGTGCCACCAAGGCGCCCAGCCATGGGAGACGTGGTTTGAGCCATTCCGCCTGATCCCGCGCATTGAGATCGCCGAATTCGATAACGAACTCGGCATCGGTGGTTTGGGTGAAGGCAAAGCCGTAGTAGCCGCGCAGGTTGGCGGTAAAGTTATCGCCCATGAAGCCAAAGGGCCAGTAGCGACCATACAGCGCCTTCCATGCTGATGCCGCCGGTTTGTCAGTGGGGTCGTTATAGCCGACGCTGGCTTTGCTGCTGCCGTTTTCCGATCCGTCGAAATGCATAAAGACGGCGACTTTGCAGCGATAACGCCCCGACAGACTGGCTTTGGCGCGGATCACGCTGACGCCTGCTTGCCGCAAAATGCGCGTCGCTTCGTTGGCGACAACTGGCGTCCAGTCAATCTCGCGGCCCAGTGGCCCTTCAGCACCGGTGGCACCCGTGGTGCGCCCCTCGTGGCCGGCTTGGATAAAAACATCCGCTGTGGCCGTAATAGCGGCTTCCAAGTCCAGCGCATCTTCTGTTAGTTCATCCGGTGCATCATCGTCCAAATAACCTTCGTCAATCATCGAATCCTCTCCCGTAAAATAAGAATCAAACGACAATCACATCAGGCACAGCGAATGCCACGCTGTAACTGTCGTTTTGCAGCAAGTAGCGGGCGACTTCGGCTTTGGTGCTGCTGTCTTGCTCTTGCAACAACTGCGTGCCGTCCCACACTTCCAAGAGCGAGACACCGGTTTCCTCGCGCATACGGCGCAGACCATCGGCGGAATAGACCACTATAACCTGCTTCTCACTAGTTTTTATACACGCCAAATCAGAAAATCTAACACGCCTCACTTGACTTAGTGAATGTTGATGCCAATTCTTGGAGAAACAACCTTCTTCTTTAAAACGTAAATATTATCTTTTTTAAGTATTGCGCGAATTTTTGCAGACCAAAGGTTAGCTGGTGGTGGAACTAAAATTGCTTCCACCTTATATGCACCCTTGGTCACTTTACGAGGAGGAATTGCTAGGGGATTGACATTGGTCTTGAGAACTTCACCTGGTCGTAGTGTAGTTAAGCCCCACAGTTCAGTCCTCCTAATTCTTATTTCCGCACCGTAGCTTTCAAGATTTGTGATTAGGTGCCCATTGTTGTCGTAGAAGGCAATTCTCAAATAAAGCGGAATCCTACTAAAAGCAATCTCCCGGTTACCAGTGTTGTGAATGGAAACCTGAAAAAGCGAACTCCTCAGTTCTTGAGAATAAACTGATTTCGGCCCTTGGAGAGTAATTATCAGATCCGTAATAGGATCAGACTTGGAATTAACCACATTCGATGAGACCGTTGGCTGTTGTGCAAACGCAGCATCAGACAAATGGCCATTATCCGTGCCTTGGTTTAACGTAAACACATTAAAACCAAAATAGAAAGCAACAACCATAGCAGTCAAGTTGACACCCAGTTTTGTTCGATTCACAAAGACCCCCATTACCCTATGGCTTTCAATTCATAATCATGACCTTACTTCATCATCGCCAACATCTACTCCCATTGCGACCACGAAAACGAATATTATACAAGCAGCAAGCCCATGCCTCATTCCTCTGCCTACTAATGTCAGTATCAGAACCACCATGAGAAACCCCACAGGCGTGGGCAAGTTCATGCAAAAACACCGCATCAAATGGTGCTATGCTATGATCATAGGCATTGCCGCAGTTCACATGAGTTAAGTCATTCAGACAAATATTAACGACAGGAGAAATTCCTGGATATGGTTGGTTGTGGGGTCTGGCACCTGGGGTATAGCCACAATTGGTGGAACACATAGGGTCAGCGGCTGTTTGACATTTGACTATGCCCGTTTGGCGACAAAAGTTGCGCAAACATTCCAATCTGTTTGGTGTAAGTAATTGCAGATTAAGTGCATGGCGACGGCTTGTCTGCGTAATGCAATGATTTATTTGATTAAGAAGGCTTGGTGACCAAGCCCCCCTTATTGTCTCACAAAAACCTTCCACTTTCCTAACTATGTTGAGTGGGCAATCACTATCATAATTACAATAATGAGGATGTTGAGGTTTTTCTCCAGAGGAATCGAAGTTGATGACTGGATTATTAAATCCGTAACCATAGGATGTCTCGCCCTGCAATTGTTCCTCCAACCGCGCCTGACTTAGCCACAGGGCCACACCGGGCATATAATTTCGACCATGCAGGCGGCGTGGTGGATTCAAGTTTGGTGCTGGTTGGCCTACAAATGGCCGCCCCGGCTGCCAAGGCATGGGCATGGATGGCAAGGGCGTGGCAACCGCAGGAGCAGGCATCACTGGCGGCTGCACTATTGACACCTGCGAGAACGATGGTTGCGATGCCATTCCTGTTGGAACAATTTGCAAGTGTGCAGAAGAAGCGCGCAATAGCACGGGCAACTGTGGCGCGCTCAGAGAGGCAGGGTTATTCAGCAAAGGAAGCGCACAAGCCTGAGTGGGAACAGACCAATGCGGCGCGTTTTGCAGCACCACTGGCTCTGTCCAATGGCCGTCTGAGCCTTGAAAGGCAATCTGCACGCGGCCTGCGGGTGTGCCGCTTAAACGCCAGTTGGCGTCCTTGATTTTTAACTTTGCCATGATTCGTCCAACCTCCAATTTTGCTTTGACGGGCAGGCCCGCCAAATACTGCGGGTATTTGTCTTGAAACGCTTCCAGCGGCGGCAATTCTTCCAATTCCGCCGCGATGTCAAAAGCACCATCGGTGAACCCGAAAGTGAGTTGCAAGCATTGGTCAATGGTTTGGCAGATGGCCTTGCGATCCGCGTAACCATACTGCCGCACGCTATCGGCTAACTGCTTTGCCAGTCTGTAAACCTCTGGTAATCCCCGCTCTAACAATTTTAGAGCAGAGGCCACTTCTCCAACGCCACGCGGCGATGCCGAGGGTGCGCTTTCTTCGGTAGGATTCAATAGAGACGTGGCAATCGAGAGCGCGACAAGGGCCGCCTCGCGCCGGTAAGGGGGACAGTAGCCGGACGCGACAGCCGCCGCCAAGGACAAAATCGCTTCTCGTTGCTGCTCTGCAATGATGGTCATGTCGAAGCCGCGTTCTCGAATGACCTCATTGACCTTGCAATCCAAGACGAAGGACTGCACATATTGAAGCTGCCGCACTTTGCCCGCATCGGAGAGGCTGCGCAGCGAGCGGTCATCTTCGCAATCTTCCACCAGCGCCAGCCAGACGTGGGCTAATTCATGGGCCAAGATCGTCTCGTGCAGATGGGCCGCGTCCAGAAAGAACAGAATTCTGCCGGGGTCAGAGGCGTCGTCCACCCAATGGCCGTGCGCATGGGCCTGCCACGAGCGCAGGTGCGGTAAGGTATCTACGAAGAGCAGGTATTTGCTGGTGCAACGGTCCGTTTCGATGAAAAAATCCATCAACCGCTGCGAGAGATTTTGAGGAATGATGATCGGCAGGAGATCACGCGGGTCTTGCGCTTTGACAGGGCCGTTATCGCGCGCCAGAGACCCTAAATCCGGCGCGAACATATGGCCGTCCACCATCCACTTCATGCCATATTGGTTCGTCATCAGGGCACCCATCGGCGGCAGACCATGCTGCATGGCCAGCCGGTTCCTGCGCTCCTTGAGAGCCAGAATGTCTTCTATGGAGAGAGAATTCGGCATCATTTGAGGACTGTTCACTTGCCTATGCTCCGTTTTGCAGCAGGTAGCGCGTCACTTCTGCTTTGGTGCTTGAATCCTTCTCCTGCAACAACTGCGTGCCGTCCCACACTTCCAAAAGCGACTGTCCGCTTTCTTCGCGCTGACGACATAATTTACACCTGAATAAGTTGACATTGCTATAGGCTCTCTATGGTTTATTAGTGTTGTCGGACGGCTGACGACTCCTCACCTTTTTAGCTCTTATGTAAACCAAAATTGTAAAGCCCAATCCTCCTAAAAAAATATATAAATTACTTTGCCGGTGACTGAAAAACAATCCAATTAGGCCACACAGTATTACGCCCATCATAAGACGCAAACTAATACCCTTGTCGGAAAACATAACGGCACCGATTAGGCTTCCGAAAAACACTGCCTCAACGGTAGTCATTCCACGAAAGAAACTTGTAACAAGCATTCCCAAAAACAAAGCCGGAATGCATATCCATAGCTCTTGATTGTTGGACAACTTCATACATTCCTCGAATTAAAACAAATTGGAGGGTGGAGAAATATTAAGGTCAGGCCGAGGCTTTCCCTGTCCACATTTTCCACACAAACTGTTTATCGAAACTCCCCCAACAGTTATCTGACGAACATCGATATTGTATGCACTTGCCCCTTGTGTTACACAAGCTGCAAATGCATTGCAAAAAACCTTACCCCAGTTTGGCGTTGATGCAACTGTGGCACACTCAGCATCCACACTGTTCTTAAAAGATAGACCTCCAGCCTGCCAACAATTCTGGCTTAGTAAAGCGGATGAACTCATACGGTTCAGAAATAAACGACGAGCAAGGAAGCCAAAATAGCATGCAATACATGATTGGCTTGAAGTCAGCAAGATTTGAGACCTTAGTGCGTCATTCATACAATTCCACTTGTCACAGAACGAGCAGTTCCTACAAAACCACTCACAAGTTCCCGCTGCAATAACGATAGCAGCCAACTTCACCCCACAGGCAGTGCCGCAAAATGTCTGTAATAGTGGAGGAACCCGCAAACCTATCGGATCAAATTGGATAACCGGATTATTCTCCACATACCTCCACAGATTCCAATCCCCGCCCCTAAACCCAATCGGGTCTTGGCTCAGCCAGCGCCCTTGTGTGCCGCTGAGGTGTCGCGCCTTGACCCACATCCGGCTGTCGGCATCCCACTCGTAGCCGTAGAAGGCGCCGAACTGCATCAGGGTGCTGCCCGCGCCACTTGACGCCTGCTTCTGCCCGAAGGCGCGATAGAGCAGGCTCAGGTTGCTAGTGCCGTCGCTGTTGAGCAACAATCGCGTGTTGCCCTGCACATCGTAGCCGAAGAAGCGCCAAGTGTTGTCACTCGCCAGACGCTGCGCCCGCAGGCCGCTGTAACTGTCGTTTTGCAGCAGATAGCGCGATACTTCGGCTTTGGTGCTTGAGTCCTTCTCCTGCAACAACTGCGTGCCGTCCCACACTTCGAGCAGCGAGACGCCCGTCTCCTCGCGCTTGTGGCGCAATTATTCTTAGAGTTCCTAAATAAAAGCGATTTTACCTTTGCAACACACAGGGATCAGGTTGTTTTATTTACGAACTCCAAGGATTAGGATTACCCGTCCGTTTTACGCGCATTTTATGAACTACAAAAGTAACAGGGACGGATGCGATCAAATTGACTCCACTGATTATGTTCACAGTCGCCCAAACCGCTCCATAGAATGCTAATACTGGAGGCCATACTTTTAAAGATAGAACGAAAAAAAATACACGAGAAAAGAAACTGGCTTCTGGCAAAAGGAGATAAGAGATCGTCAAGCCTATCGTGTCAATTGGTGATCTTAGGTATATTAAGAAGATACCTAAGCGGACAAATGTGAAAATGGCAAGCACCCAAACATAGTCGGTCTGCACCCTCTGCCAGCGCCCAGTTCTGATTTTATCAAGGCTGTGACTGATCTCATCGTCTCCCATAAATAATAAAGTGCCCACCACAAAATGCGCTTACATAAGCGCACAGGAAATACCCGACCACCACGCTATCAAGAAATTGTAGGAGGGGTTGGCAAATTCGTTCGTCCGCATTTAGCTCCATCAAGCAGTGCATTATTCCGACAAGCAATTGAGCCTTTACCTTGCATATTACAGCAAATCTCCAGCATTTCCACACAATCTCGGCAAGCTTGACTTACCGTCCCTGACGTGGCGTTTTTGGCATATTGTTTACAGGGCGTTACACCAGCTTGCCACCCGTAAGCCTGACATGGGGAAGCACCAGCCGCACAGGCAATTGACTCGCAGTTACCACTAAATCCCTTTCGCAACAAACATTGAGCAATTCCCCACCACTTTTCAGCTCCTGCTTCTGCGACACATTGGATTATGTCAGCGGTTGTTGGAGCCTTCACGGGTGGCGTTTTATTTCCACATCCAGGTAAAAATATGACACCAATCGCGATTACAATTCCTATTGCAATTGTAATTGGATCAACCTCTCCAGATGGATCAGAGAATTTAATAGGATTATTCCCCACATACCGCCATAGATTCCAATCGCCACCCTCGAACCCAATCGGGTCTTGGCTCAGCCAGCGCCCTTGCGTCCCGCTGAGATGCCGCGCCTTGACCCACATCCGGCTGTCGGCGTCCCACTCGTAGCCGTGGAAGGCGCCGAACTGCATCAGGGTGCTGCCGCTGCCCGCAGACGCTTGCTTTTGCCCGAAGGCGCGGTAGAGCAGGCTCAGGTTGCTGCTGCCATCGGCGTTGACGAGCAGCCGCGTGTTGCCCTGCACATCGTAGCCGAAGAAGCGCCAAGTGTTGTCACTCGCCAGACGCTGCGCCCGCAGGCCGCTGTAACTGTCGTTTTGCAGCAGATAGCGCGTCACTTCGACTTTGGTGGTGGAATCCTTCTCCTGCAACAACTGCGTTCCGTCCCACACTTCCAAGAGCGAGACGCCGGTTTCCTCGCGCTTGCGGCGCAAGCCATCGGCGGAATAAAGGTAGGTCGAACGCGCGCCGCTCGGATAGGCGACATTCGTCAGGCGGTTCTCTTCGTCCCAAGTGTAGGAAGTCAAAGCACCACCCGCGTTTTGCAGTGTCTGGTTGCCGTTTTTGTCGTAGGAGTAAGTCGTGATGGCCGCGCCCGTCTGCTCGCTGCTCAGTTGGTTGGCGGCGTCATAGACGTAGCTGGTGCGCACATCGCCGGAGTTCACCTGCGTTAAGCGGTTGCCCAAGCCGTCGTAGGTGTAGGTGGCGCGGTAGCCGCTCGCGCCATCGCGCCATTCACTCAGCAGTTGGTTGGCCCGGTCATAGCTGTAGGTGGTGCGCGTGCCGTCCAACTCGGCGATGTTGGAGAAGTTGCCCACCCGGTTCAGGGTGCCATTGAAGTTCACGATCCCCACATTGGGGCCGGTCTGGTAGGTGTAGCGGCGATACAGTTGGCCCGCTGCGTCATAGGAGGGTTCCATCTGCTGGTTCGGCGTGGTCGAGCTTATATGGGTGTAGCCCAGACGACCCAGACGATCCAGCAAATCATAGCAACTGGCCCCGCCCGGCCCGGAGATGTCAATCCGCCGGTGGGTTCGGCCATCGGTGCTGTTGTAAGCGTAAGTGGTGCGCTGGTTGTCCAACTCCACCAAGGCGGTGCGCCGCCCGATGCCGTCGTAGCTACTGGTCAGAATCGCCCCGGCGCTGTCCTGCACGTTGAGCAGTTGCCCCAGCGCGTCGTAGCTCAGGCTGTAGCGGCCACTGCTGTCCTGCCACGCCGTTTCCAAGCCGCGCGCGTCATACTGGTGCGTCACCCGCTTGCCACCCGTATAGGCGACGGTGGCGATGCGGTCCAGCGCGTCATAGGCATAGCTGGTGATCTGGGCGCGCCCATCGGTGCGCCCCGTCTGGTTGCCCACCGCGTTGTAAACGTAGCTGGTGCGCCGCCCCAGTGCGTCCTCGTTGGAGAGCAGGCTGCCGCGCGCGTCGTAAACCATCGTCGTCATGCGCGCGTTGGCGTTCAGCAAGGTCGTCAGGCGTCCCACCGCGTCGTAAGAAAGCGTGGTGAAGTAGCCGCGTTGATCCTGCTCGGCCACCATGCGGCCCCCAACGTCATAAACATTGGTGGTGGGATAGCTCAACTGGTTCAGGCTGGCTACCGCCTGCCCCGCCGCGTCGTAGACCGTGGTAGTGAAGTAGCCTTTGCCGTTCTGCACCGCTGTTTGGCGCCCCGCCGCGTCGTAAACGCTGGTGGTGCGCTCGTTCAGCGCGTTCTGCACCGCCACTTGGCGCCCAACGGCATCGTAGCTGAAGGTCGTCAGTTGCACGTTGAACTGCTGCACGCTTTGCAGGCTGCCGCGCGCATCGTAGCTGCTGGTCACGCGGTAATCGCTGGCATCCTGCACCGCGATCTGCCGCCCCGCCGCATCGTAAAGAAAGCTGGTGCGGTAGCCGAGCGCGTCGTAAGTGGCGCTCAGGCGTCCGGCCAAGTCATAGACCGTGGTGCTGGCGTAGCCCAGTTGGTCTATGCTGGCGACGGGCCGGTTCAGAACATCGTAAACGCTGGTGGTGATGTAACCCAAAGCGTCCATGAAGGTGACCGGACGCCCGGCGATGTCATAGGCGGTGGTGCTGCGCCGTCCCAGTGCGTCCACGCTGGCAACCGCGCGCCCCAGCAGGTCATAGACCGTGGTGGAGATAAAGCCGAGCGCATCCATGAAGGTCACCGGACGCCCCGCCAAGTCGTAGGCGGTGGTAGTGCGGTTGCCCAACGCGTCAATGCTGGCCTGCGGGCGACCCAGAGCGTCATAGACCGTGGTGTTGATAAAGCCCAGCGCGTCCATGCTGCCCACCGGGCGGCCCGCCGCGTCATACAAGCTGCTATGGATGCGGCCCAGCGGGTCGGTCACGCCGAGCAATCGGCCCGCGTTGTCGTAGGCGAAGCTGGTGACATTACCCAGCGCGTCCTGTAGGGTGGCCGGCTGGTCGAAGACGTTGTAAGTGGTGCTGGTGCGATTGCCCAAAGCGTCAATGCGCACCAGAAGGTTGCCTACGCCATCGTAAGCCATCGTGGTGACGAAGCCCAGCGCGTCCATCATCGTCACCGGGCGGTTCTGCGCGTCGTAAGCCGTCGTCACCCGCAAGCCCAGCGGGTTAGTGCGCGCGATGACGTTGCCCGCCGCATCAAAGCTGCTCGTCACCCGCTGGTCCAGCGGGTTGGCGGCGCTTTGCATATTGCCGAGGCTGTCGTAATTGTAGGTGGTGCGCTGGCCGAGGGCGTTCTGCACTTCCACAAGCTGCCCGCGCCCGTTGTAGGAGTAGGTCGTCGCCTGCCCCAACTGGTCAATCGAAGCCTGCAAGCGCCGCTTGGCGCCGGTGGTGTCAAAACTGCTGCCGCCATAGCCCCAGATCATCGTCGTCATGCTGCCGTCGGCATACTGGATGGTGGTCGGGTTGTTGTAGGCGTCATGACTGATCGTCGTCACCGCGCCGTAAGGGTCGGTCTTGGCGGACGGGTTGCCAACGCTGTCATAGGTCGTGCTCCAAATGGCGCCGACCATGTTCTGGCGGCTGATCTCCTGCCCTTGCAGGTTGCGGCTGACCGTGGTGACGTTGCCGGTGGCATCGGCCACCGCGCGCAGCTTGTAATCGCTATAGAGGCTTTGCGTCACCACCACGCCGGTGGCGTCCTGCGCCACCATCTGCCCGTTGCTATAGGTGTAAAGGCTGGTGCCCGCGCCCGCCACGGTGCGCTGGTAGACGCGCCCCGACACGTCGTAGGCATAGGTCGTGGCATAGCCGTTCGGGTCGGTGATGCGTGAGAGCACCGGCACGCCGCCGATGCTATCGTAGCCATAACCGGTCTGGCAACCGCTGGGGCCAATCACCGTGGCTAACACCGGCTGGCTCGCCACGCTCAGGTATTGGAAGGTGGTCAGGCGCTGCGCCCAGTCCTGAATGCTTTCCAGCATACCGGCATAAGTGCCGCTGGGCGCGTAGCTGTATGTCACCCTGCGGCCCAGCGTGTCGCGCAGCGATTCCAGCTTCTGGCTGCCGTTGTAAACGAAGGTGTGGCGGTTGCCCACCGCGTCGGCGGCATAGGCAACCGAGGTAATCTGCGCGGTCGTGTTGTAAGGGTAAACCGTGACTTTGCCGTCGAGACTTTGCTCTTGCCAGTAGTCGCTCCCGCCAGAAGTGAAGGTCGTCAACGTATTCAACAAGTCCGAGGTGACCGCTTCATAGGCGCTGCCGTTTAGTTGGTAGTTGCCAACCGAGCCGTTGCCGCGCGTCAGGGTGACGTAGGTAGGAGTGCCCGAAGCCTGCGCCGTCAGTTGGGTGCTGATGGTGCGCCCATAGCCATAGAGCGCGTTGCTGGGCGCGTTGATCGCGCCGGTATTGGCGTTGGAAAAATAAGCAATGTCCACATCCATGCCAGGGCTGGGCAAATGAATCTCTGGGTCCACGCGCAGGTTGCCATCCGGCTCTGGCGCGACGCGATAGGCCGCGCAGTTGCGGCACGACTCAGCAGGCGCCGAGGGCAGACCCAGCGCCTGCGCGCTTAACGAAAGTTCCAAAACGCCGATGCCCAGCTTTTCAACGTCAATGATTCCCAGCATAATCCTCTGCTCCCTATCGTCTGCTCCCTACCCTCTGCTCCTTGTGACGCTCTCTGCGGCACTTATGGTTAGCCACCCTGTTTAGCCACCCTACAGGACACAGTTCCTAATCAACACGGCCTAATCAACACGGCCCTTCATCAGAAGGCAAGTTTCCACGGGTTGTCAGCCACCGGCTTGGTCGTCACATTGGCAGGGCAACTGCCCGATTGGCAGCCGCACTGATCCGTGGGGCACACCTCCACGGGTGTCCCAACGGGCGTGCTGCGCGGCCACACGTCGGCAAAGTCCTGGGGCGACTTGGATTGCGCGCCGCCGCAATCCGCACAGAGCGGCATCACTGTCACATTGCCCCCCAAATCCGGCGCTGGTCCAATCATGTCATTCTCCTTAAACTTCTCATTCTTCTCTTGCCCAAGGCTAACCCTGTCTTGGCTTTGTCGTTAGCCTTATCGAGCTTTATCGCTGACAGGAGTTCTGCCGACAGGAGTTTACCGTTGACAAGACGGCGGGTTTGAACCCGGCTGCAACAGGAAGCTGAATTCGGCGGAGGCATTGCAACCATTGTCGTCTGTGGACGTGACCTCACCGCTATAAATCTGGTTATAGTGGCACCCGCTGTAAACCGCCGTAGTAGTGCCCTGCCCGGAAGTCGGGGCGGGAGACCATACGATGTCGGTTAGTGGTCCGGTGCAATCCCCCACATCAAGCGTCACATTCAGCGTATAGCCGCTCCCGGTTCGGTTCGTGGCCGCACAAGTCGTGCTTGGCGCGCATTCACAATACGAATCGTCCCATTCAATAGTAAAATCCGCAGGGCGACAATTACCTTCGTTATTGTAACCATCAACAACCAGACTGCCTGAGGGATCCGTGCCCTCAGGCACATGGCTCCAATAGGGCGCGATATAGCCGGGAACGCCCACGTTGTTTACGACTTCGCTCAAGTTCGTAATGGCGTTTTGGTCGGAAAACAGCGGATCACCAGTCAGGGTCACTTCATTGTCATTACAGGCCGGGTCATGGTTCATCGAGCCGGAAAGCCCTGTAATCGTCACAAGCCCGTAGACTTTGGCTTGGCATTGAACCGTAAGTGCGCGATGAGCCATAGTGTTGGTTGTTCCTCTTTTGACTGAATCGATTAAGTCCGGTGTTCTACCCAGTCCTCGTCAAGGCTATTCCGTTAACCCCTCAATTACGCAGAGCGTTTTGCAGAGCCTTGGTTGCTAATGCCGCACAATGCTCTTTGCCCAGCGGCAAGCCGCCCAGCACCAGTTCCAAATCGCGCGGTTCAATCACTTGCGCTTGCTCTTTGGTTTTGCCCTCTACCCACTTCATCAGCCAACTACCGCAGGCGATGGCGGTCGGGCAGCCATAGGTCTCAAACCACGCCTCGCCAATTTGATCGCCATGCCACTTCAGATAGACCTTCAAATACGGCCCGGCCCCTTCCAAGCCTTCCTGTCCCTCGGCATCGGCATCCGCCAAGGTGCCCCTGTGGTGCGGCTCCAGATAGTGTTCGGTCAAAAGCGAGGCGTTCACGATAATTTCGATTGGTGAGTGCTGTTAAAGTCGGTCAAAATGCCCTCAAAATGAAAGCCTACATATATAAATGCTTTTTTTGGGCATTTTGATAG
>JANMKN010000202.1:0-18983 GCA_031372065.1 Abditibacteriaceae bacterium
TGGGAATTCCTTCGTCAGGCCGATTGGTTTCGTCTACAGGTCTTTCACCTTCTATGGATCATCGTTCCAGAAAGATTCGACTACCGCTCGGTATGGTAACTGACTGACTGGTCTTGCACACAGTCCAAAGGCTCCCGCAACACCGATTACACATCGCTGCAAGGCTATGCCATGTAATCGGTTTAGGCTGTTCCCGTTTCGCTCGCCACTACTCAGGGAATCGCATTCGCTTTCTTCTCCTCCGCTTACTTAGATGTTTCAGTTCAGCGGCTTACCTCTACCCTTACTATATATTCATAAGGGAGTTCCATGACTGGTCATGGAGGGTTGCCCCATTCGGAAATCTCTGGATCAAAGCCTGCTTACGGCTCCCCAAAGCTTATCGTCGTTTGCTACGTCCTTCATCGGCTCCAAGTGCCAAGGCATCCACCGTGCGCCCTTCCTAACTTGACTACGCAAAAGTCTGCAATCACTTGCAGGTTTCACAATCTACGTCTTTGCGCTTCTTAAAGAACACACATTCAAATGTGGAGTTCGGAATGTGGTGTGAGGAATTTGCATTCCGCATTTCGCATTCGTCATTCCGCACTTGCTTGGTTGCTCGGCGAAATTTAATTTCTCATTCTCTATGCAGTTTTCAAGGTGTTCAGTCACTCCACTTTGAAAGACAAAATTTGCCTTTCACGTCGGAGGCTGATGAGAATTAGCTTCTAAAAGCTAACTCTAATCAACCATCGTCGCTTTGCTTCCTGAATAATTGTGAGCCTCGGTTTCGAGCCAAACTCGTCCGGCGGCAAGGAGAAATTCTACACAACTTCCCCATGCCTTGTCAAGGCTTTTTTCAAAAATTTCCAAATTTTTCTGTCGGCAATTTTTATTACCGAACTCCGAACAGCGTTAAGGTTTTGCAGTGACCCAGAAAGAGGTGCGTTAATTAACGCGGAGGAAAAATGTCTCTGGTGATCTGCGAGTGATTTTCTTCGGAAGAAAATTGTCGGTTCGTTTGAAACGTCAGGTGCGCCACATTAAGATGATTTGAACGACTTTCATCCGGCGGCAAGAGAAGAATATACCGGTGTAAACGCAGGGTGTCAACCATAATTTCAAAAAATTTAGATTTTTTTTGAAATTTTCGCCAAAATAATTTGACTTTTCAAAATTATGCTTTACAATATAGTGATTCTCGCGAATTGAACGCAGAGAAATATTCATCTTTGGAGGACAGGAAATGAAGAATTTAGTTGTTGCACTGGGAGCATTTGCTCTGATGGCGCCGCTGGTGCTGGCACCGATGGCATCGGCACAGCCCGCAGCGGGCAAGGAAAAGAAAGAAAAGGCAGCGAAACCGGCAGCGGCCAAAAAAGAAAAAGGCGTGGCTCATGCCCGCATTCTGCACGCTGTGCCCGATGCCCCTGCCGCTGATGTGTGGCTTGATGGGAAAAAAGTCGCCGAAAACGTGGCTTTTAAAACCATCAGCGATTATTTGCAAATTGACAGCGGAAAAACCGCCGTCAAACTCACGTCCGCAGGCAAAACCGACACGCTCTTTGAAGGCTCATTCACCGCTTCGCGCGATGGCTATTACACCGTCGCAGTTGCGGGCATGGCTGCCAAAATGATGTTAATCAATCAGAACGATAACACCGGCAAAACCGCTGAGAAAAAAGCTCGTATTCGCGTGTTTCATCTGGTGCCCGGTGCGCCTGCGGTTGACATCACGACGCCTTCCACGCGCGCCAAAGACGGGGCCACCAACGTAATCAAGAAGTTGGAATTCGGCAAAGACGCCACAAAGTTGGTCGCGCCCGGCAAAATGACCTTGCAAGTGCGCGCCGACGGCAAAGTGCTGAAAGAAATGGCTGATGTCACGCTCGAAGCAGGCAAGCGCTACGCCATCTTCGCCGTTGGCAAACCCGACTCCCTTGAGTTGCTCGTCAAGCCGGCGGGCCAATAGGATTTTCAAAATCGGGCACCACAAAGTTTGCGGTGCCCGTTTTTGTTTTTGGATTTTTCGTGAAAGGAAACGCCATGAAATTCTTGACGGGAACTCTCGCTTCACTCATTTTCTGCCTATTAACGCACACTGCAAACTCTGACGAAACACCAAAAGAAATCAAGCCGAAAAGTGTCGCTCATGTGCGTATTTTGCACGCCATCGCCGGGGCACCTGCTGCCGATTTTTATTTTGATGATAAAAAAGTCGCCGAGAAAATAACCTTCAAAACGCTCGGCGATTATAGAGAAATCGAAAGCGGCAAAACTGTTATCAAGATGACCGCCGCCGGTAGCACGGCCACCATTTTAGACGGCACAACCACTTTCAGCCGCGACGGTTATTACACCATCGCGCCCTTTGGCACGATGGATAAAGCCAAACTCACGGTGCAAAACGATAACACCGGCAAAAGCGATGATAAGAAGCCGCGCGTTCGCGTTTTTCATCTCGCGCCGGGCGCCCCAGAACTTTCGTTTGCCTTTGTTTCGCCACTTACCGCCGATAAAAAAGCCGATGTCATCAAAAACCTCGAATATGGCGCCGACACTACCAAACTAATCGAACCCGGCGCACTGATTGTGCAAGTTGGCATCGCCGAAAAAGTGGTTTACGAAGTGCCAAATGTCATACTGGAAGCCGGAAAACGCTATGCGATTTTCGCTGTCGGCAAACCAAATCTGCCCGGCCCGCAAGCGTTTGAATTATTGATCCAAACGATGGGCGCAGAAACGACCCCTTAAAACACCACATGAAACGACGCATACGGTTTTAAGCCTTGTCCGCCGTTAAGACGATAGGCGAAGCCGAGGTCAATAAACGGCGTGGCAGTGGCCGCCAAACCGACGAAGGGGCCGCGCCCGCTGAGGCCCAAATTAGCGCCCAGCAGCGCCATGTGATTGCGTTGCCCCAGTGTCAGTGCTTGATACTGAACGGCGGGCGTCAGGCGTGAATCAAGGCCAGTTATCCAGCCGAATTTCAAGGTTGGCACATGGATTTTCGGCGTTTTGCGTATGGCTTCCTCATCGCCGCGCCACGCGGCTTGCAAGAACCAATAAGCGGCGCGAATGGACGAAGTGCCGGCTAATTTTAAAGCGATGTGATTGGTGTCAATCCATTGAATGGGCGGCTGTCCCAGCGCTTCCCACAAGGCTTCGCCCGCTTGCGGTGGAATCACCGCATCGCGCGCCGCTTGCACCATTAACACGCGCCGAGGCCGGTTGTTATTGGCGTAAGTCATCGGGTCAACGCTTTTCAATTCTTCGATTTGGGCGGGCGTGAGCGGCTTGTGTTTGCGTCGCAAAAGGAGGCTGCCCAAAAAATTACGCTGACGGATTTTCTGCAAATCGCCGCCGCCCTCGAAAGCCACACCCGCGCGCAAGCGATTGTCTTGTCCCATCGCCAAATGCGTGATAATCGCGCCCAAACTGGCGCCTAAGATGCCCAACTTTTGAGGGTCAACTTCGGGACGCGCCGTCAGCCAATCGGTCACGGCGCGCACATCGGCCACGCTTTGCGAAAAGGATTGCTTGATGTCGCTGATGGTGTTGCTGTCGAAGCGGTCATAAGGCGAAATGTGCGGCACCTGTCGCTCGATATGATAGGGCAACGTCATCACCAAAGCCGCAATACCACGCGCGGCGGCATATTGCGCGGCATTTTTCAAATCGGCGTTGTTTTTGACGCCCAAAAAGTGCAGCAAAATCAAACCGGGCGCCCGTCCCTGCACGCCTTGCGGTGGGTAGTAACTAAAATAAATGGTGTCATTGGGCGCATAGCCGCTCGGTTGCGGGCTGGGAATTTTGAATTCCTGCGCCATCACCTTGGCAGTCGCCAATTGCTTTTCAAATTCATCGCCCCGCGCGCTCAAAGGCGCGCTGATTACGCCCAACGCCAGCAAAATCGCCCACAGAATCTTCATATTTTTTTGCTTACTTTCGTGTTTTAGGTGCTTCCTCTCGTGTTTTTACTGCTTGTCCTTGTGTTTCCAGCACCTGACCTCGTGTTTTTGGTGCCTGACCTCGTGTTTTTGGTGATTCCTCCTCAAACAAGCGCTGATTGCGCCAATCGCCAGCAAAGATGTCCACAAAATTCTCATGCTTTAGAACTAATTCTTCGCTTCCAATGCTACAACTGATTCCACAAAACGCGATTGCAAATTCGCAATCGCGTCGCTTTCAGTTTACAACTGGTGCGTCACTGGCCAATGGTTTCCGTGGCGACTGGCGCCTACGTGCCTTTTTCGCCTTTGCGCTGTTTTTTCGATAGTGGCATGGTGGTTAGCGGGCAAAAGACCATTTCTTTGGCTGCGTCGTTGGTATGCTCAAGTTATTTTCGCAGGTGCTGGCTTGGTGGTTTTGCTATTCATTGTCAACCTTGTCACCTTTATTCTGCCGTTATAGGTAACAAACAGCGGGCTATGAAGAAACTATGTTGACACGGGGTCTCTTTTCAGCAATTTGTTTTGGGTTTTGCTACGGCACAAGAGCGCGCTTCTCAAGTGTGAAGCGCGCTTTTTCGTGCCACTGTGAGCGGCGCGTTTGGCTCCTTGCGCGGAGTTTGACAAACGGCGTCGAACGGCTTTTTATGCTTCAAAACACCAAAGCAAATCATCAACAGTTTGTCGCCACCAGCGCAAAATTACTTCCCGTGCCTCATCATGTGCTGCTTCAAAAATTGGCCGGTGTAACTGGTTTTGTGCTTGATGATTTGCTCCGGCGTGCCTTGGGCGACAAGTTTGCCGCCGCGCGAGCCACCTTCGGGGCCAAGGTCAACAATCCAATCGGCGCTGGCGATTAAATCGAGGTTGTGTTCGATAACTAAAATGGTGTTGCCTTGATCGGTCAGGCGTTGCAGCACTTCAATGAGAACTTTCACGTCCGCCATGTGCAAACCGACGCTGGGTTCGTCGAGAATATAAAGCGTGTGGCCCGTTGAGCGTTTGGCGAGTTCGGTGGCGAGTTTGACGCGCTGCGCTTCGCCGCCCGAAAGTGTCGTTGCCGGTTGGCCCAAGTGAATGTAGCCAAGACCGACATCGCAAATGGTTTTCAGTTTGCGCGCGATAGAAGGAAGGTTTTCAAAGACACCCAACGCTTCTTCGACGGTCATATCCAGCACTTCGCTGATGTTGAAATCTTTGTATTTCACTTCCAACGTTTCGCGGTTATAGCGCTTGCCGCCGCACACTTCACAGGGCACATAAACGTCCGGCAAAAAGTGCATTTCGATTTTGATAATGCCATCGCCCTGACAGTTTTCGCAGCGCCCGCCTTTGACGTTGAAACTAAAACGCCCCGGCCCGTAGCCGCGCGCTTTGCTTTCGCGCGTGACCGAAAATAGTTCGCGCAGTGGCGTAAAAGCGCCGGTATAAGTGGCCGGATTGGAGCGCGGCGTGCGGCCAATCGGCGATTGATCTATGTTGATCAGTTTGTCAATCAAACCGATGCCTTCGATGTCATCATGCGTGCCCCACACGACGGGTTGATGATTGATTTCATACGACAAGCGCTTGTGCAAAATGTCTTCGATGAGCGTGCTTTTGCCGCTGCCCGAAACGCCCGTCACACAAACCAAACAACCCAGAGGAATCGAAACATCAATGCCTTTTAAATTGTGTTGGCGGGCATTTTTGATGACGAGATGGCCTGTCGCTTCGCGGCGTGCGGCGCGTTGGGGAATGCTATCGGCGCCGCTAAGAAATTGGCCGGTGATGGATTCGGGACACTCTATAATTTCCGACAAAGTGCCTTGCGCCACCACACGTCCGCCGTGTTCGCCAGCGCGCGGGCCGATGTCCACAATATGATCGGCGGCGCGCATAGTGTCTTCGTCGTGTTCGACAACGATCACAGTGTTGCCGAGGTTTTTCAAGCGCATCAGGGTGCCCAGCAGTTTTTCATTGTCGCGCTGATGCAGGCCAATGCTCGGCTCGTCCAAAACGTAAAGCACGCCCACCAAACCAGAGCCAATTTGCGTCGCCAAACGAATGCGCTGCGCTTCGCCGCCGGACAACGTATTGGCGGCGCGGTCAAGCGTCAGATAATCGAGGCCGACATCCACCAAAAACTGCAAACGCTCTTGGATTTCCTTGAGAATTGGACGCGCAATCGTCGCTTCGCGCGTGGTAAGCGGCGATTGGTGGTCGGGCGCATCAGGTGCCTTTTCCTGCTTCGAGCCTGTGCTTTCCGGCTTTATCTTTTTGAAAAACTCCGCCGCGTCGCCCACACTGATGCCCGTCACGGCGGCGATGTTCTTGTCGGCGACAGTGACGGCGAGCGGAAACGCTTTCAAACGCTGGCCTTTGCAGGTTTTGCAAGGCCGGTCGCTCATGTATTTTTGAAGTTCTTCGCGCCACTGGTCGCCGTATTCGCTGTATTGGTTTTGCAGACTGCCCAAAACGCCTTCAAACGGCGTATCGTAAGCGCGGCGACGGCCATGCATATTCAAATACGAAACGTGAAATTTACGGCCTTTGCTGCCATTGAGAAGCACATCGCGCTGTTCTTCGGTGAGATGCGAAATCGGACGTGTCAAAGAAAAACCATATTCGCTGGACAAAACGCGCAGCATGGCTTTTTTATAGTTGCCCGTCGCACGCTTCCACGGCGCGATGGCGCCTTCTTCAATGCTCATGCGGTCATCGGGCAAAACGAGTTTCGGATCGAATTCCTGATGCGTGCCCAGCCCCGAACAATCGGGGCACGCGCCATACGGACTGTTGAAAGAAAACGTGCGCGGCTCCACTTCTTCAAACGAAAGTTCGCAATGTGGACAAGCGAAATGTTCGGAAAAGGTGAGGACAGAGTCGTCAGACGGCGGACGGCGGGAGGCTGTGTCATCCGTTTCCTGCTGACCGCTTCCGGCTTCCTGCCCACTGCCGACTACTTCCACCATTATGATGCCTTCGCCCATTTTTAGCGCGGTTTGCACGCTGTCGGCGATGCGGGAGCGTGAGTCGGGGCGCACAATCACGCGGTCAACGACGATTTCAATATCGTGTTTTTCGTATCGTTCGAGTTTGATGTCGTCGGTTTCATCCAACGAATAAATGGTGCCGTTGACGCGCACGCGGGCGAAGCCTTTTTTGCGCGCGTCGTCGAAGATTTTGCGGTATTCGCCTTTGCGCCCGCGCACCAGCGGCGCCAGAATATGCAAGCGCGCGCCTTCGCCCAGATTCAGAATTTGGTCGGTGATTAAATCCACGCTTTGCCGCGCAATAACGCGCCCGCAATTCGGGCAATGCGGCGTGCCGGCGCGGGCAAAAAGCAAGCGCAGATAATCATAAATTTCCGTGACCGTCGCCACTGTCGAACGCGGATTGCGTGAGGCGGTTTTTTGGTCAATCGAAACCGCCGGGCTAAGGCCTTCGATGAAATCCACATCCGGCTTGTCCATTTGCCCCAAAAACTGGCGCGCATAAGCCGACAGGCTTTCCACGTAACGCCGTTGACCCTCGGCATAAATGGTATCGAACGCGAGCGACGACTTGCCGCTGCCCGACAGCCCGGTAATCACAATAAGCTGATGACGCGGCAAGTTGATGTCCACGTTTTTCAAATTGTGCGCCCGCGCGCCGCGCACGATAATAAATTTGTCGGGCGTGATCTCTTCGGGCGGAACTTGGGTCACCTTGACCGGTTCGGTTTTGGCTTTGGTCGTTTGGCGCGGCGTTTTTGTGGGTTTTACAGCTTTTTTGGTGGTTAATGGCTCAGATTTAGTGGCGTCAGCCTTGGTTTTGCGAGCAACAGGCATAATTGGTCTCAATTGATTTCGATTCGGAAAACTCAAACAAAAACGCGGCGCAAATAAAGCGCCGCGTTTTCAGCGCGAGAAATTCTTCTCGTCGCCAAATTTCACGACAAGTGTAGTGCTTTTTAGCGTGAACCTCAACAATGGCAGAAAAAGCAAAAAAGTCACCTTGAAAATCATCAAGGCGACTTTTTTTGCAATTTGCTTTACGTTAATTCGGTATGAACTTCACATTCGAAGGTGCGCATCCACGGCAGCGTTACATCGCAGCGCGTTAGCTCGCCTTTGAAATGACGGCGCGCTAAGGCTTGGGCGAAGCCTTTAATTTCGCGCCGCGTTTGCGCTTCGATGTTTTCGCCGCCGATGCCCATGTTTAACGGCGATAAGCCGTGATCCCGCGCTGTTTTCTCGACGCGGCTACGCACGTTCGATTGATAGCACCAATCGTCAAGCAAGCGATCCAAAACAAAAACTCGATTCAAATCGGCGGTATTCACAAAGCCTTGTTCCGGCCCGCCACGCAAAAGCGCCGCGCATTGCGCTAAAACAGTGCCCGTTGTGTTGCCTGCCGTGTTCCATGCCCCAAAAACTGCGATTTTACCGAGCAAACGCCGCTGATCGAGTTCATTGAGCAGCAAATTATCGGCGCCATTGGGAAAAGCAACATCACAAAGCGCCACACGCCGCCCGTTTTCAATGGCGATCTGAATCGCCGTTAAGAAAGTTTCCAAATGATTGGCGCGGCTGGCACGCTCGGTTTCGCCTTCGTCTTTTTGATAGCCGCCCACAGACGCGTTGACGAACAAATCAAAATCGCCATCGCCTTCTTCGACAATCGTGCCGCGCATCGCCGCGATATGCTCACGCAAGGCTTGATCATAAGGCCGGTCTTCAAAGGGCGCGATGTGACGCGCGTGCGCCGAATTCGACCAATGAACACGAAAACGCACGCCGATGTTCCAATGGCGCGCCAATAAAGTCAGCGACGCCTCATCGGCACCGGGATGCAACGACATTTTGTCGGCAACACCTAATTTTTGGGCGCGCGCCATCAAAATATCTTGCTCTTGGCGATGGAGGCCATATTCGGCGGCGTCTTCCTGCGTAATCAGCAGATATTGAAATACGCCTTGCGCCAGCCATTCGATCATTTGCAAATTAATGGCGTGATTGCGCGCGCGCGCCGCGTGGTAATCGTCCAAAATTTCCGGCGGAATTTGCGCGATGACGCTTTCCAATTCTTGCTGCAAATGTTCGGAATTAAAGCGCTCCGCTTCATCGGCGAGGCGCGCATAACGCATGATATTGTAATAATTGGTCGCCGCCGCTTCGGATTCCATCGTGACGGCAAGGCGCATCAAAATGCTGAAACCATAAATCGGCGTTTGCGGATGCGCCTCATGCCATTTTTTGAGAACTTGCAGGTTCTCAAGCGCATTTTGCAGTGGCGGCGTGCCACGACGCGAGGCGACTAAGCCGCCGTAGGCCAACATATCCGACGATACAATCAGGCCTTCGACTGCGGGCAGGGCGTTCAGCCATTGCGCCAGCGCCAATGGTTGGCCGGGTGTAGTGAAGTAACCCAATATTTCGTTGGGGGGAACAATCAGTTCCATCGCGCCGATGGCGGCAATTTGTTGTGGAAACCGGACGTTGCAAGGTCGGTTGTCAAGCGGAATTAAAGCGAGCATGGAATTCAGTTGTCAGTGGTCGGTGATCGGTGATCGGTGATCAAAAATAAAATTCGTAAAGTTCGCATCAGGTCTGCGAATGCCGACCACTGCTCACCGACAACCGACTTTAGATCACTGAATTATACCGTTTTTCACTGATCTTCGAGAGGTTTGCTCAAATTCTGAGCGAGAGAATTACTGGCTTGACCCGAAATTTTGCGCGGTGGCAGCAGGTAAATTTTATTTAATAAAGTGCGCGCCGCTTCGTGCTGCGGGTTCAAGCGCAGTTCGGCCTTGAGGGCGTCCATCGCTTTTTGGTAAAGCTCTTGTTTGTAATAGGCGACGGCTAAATTATAGTGCGCATCTTTCCAATTGGGGCGGTCAGAAACTAATTTTTCAAGTGTTTTGATGGCCTCGTCGTTTTGCCCTACAGCATCGTAGCAGGCGGCTAAATTGAGCAAAGCCGAGGTATTTTGTTCATCGAAGGCCAACACATAGCGCAAATGCGTGATCGCTTCTTCGGCCTTACCTGACATATAAAGCGCGGCACCGAGATTGAGTCGCCCTTCCAAACGCGATGGCTCCAATTCCTGCGCCTCGCGCATGATTTCCGCCGCGCGTTCGTAGCGTTTGCGCTCCATCAGGCGCTGTCCTTGTTTCCACAAAAACTCAGCGCGCGTCGCGTTGGCGTCTTTAGGTTGTCGCTTTTGCCAGAACCACATAAGAGTGCGGAATGTGGAATGCAGAATGCGGAATGATTTCGCATTCCGCACTCCGTATTCCGCATTTTTAATATTCTTCGTTTTCGTCGTCTTCGCCGACATCGGGTTCGCCGTCGGAAAATGATTCCAATTCCTGACCGCGAAAAACGGTGACCAAGAAATCTTCGCGCGCGAATTGCGGCAAATGCGACGACACAATATCTTGATCTATCAAATCAATTAAATCGCCTTGCTGTTCGTTATCGAGGTCTTTTTCGATAATCAGCGTGGCGTTAATCAAATCGGGGCCAAAATGAATGTCCACTTGGCCCAAACGCACATCGTCCTGCCAGATAATGTAAACCTCAGACGAGTTGGTGCGCACGACGCGCACCAAGCGCACGTCCAATGCAGCAGCGCGGTCACGAGCGCGCGGTTTGTCGCCTTGAGCCATATCAATTCCTATTTTCCCGTTTTCTTATTGCGCGTCCTTCATATGCCGATTATAACCAAATTTTCACGCCTCTCGCAATTATAAGGTGCCTTAGCCTTAACGTTTTAAGAACGGATAGGTTGGGTAAAATGCTTGATGTGAACGGAATTGTCGACCCCGATGCCCCATCAGACGCCATAACACTGGCTTCCATAGACAAAATCGAAAAACGGCGCCTGCGCTGGTTGATGGTCATTTTTCTATTAATCGCCACCGTGCCCTATTTGTGGGCCGCTGCCATCACACCGCCCGGCTTCGTTTATAGCGGCTTGCTTTTCAGTCCCGACGACCAAAATGTGCATCTGATGTGGGCGCGCCAAGCCGCCGAAGGCCATTTTTTCGTGCAGGATTTGTTCACCACCGAGCATCTCACTACGGGAGAAAAACCGCTTTTTAACAACCTACTGACAACATTGATCGGCGCGCTTTCTTGGCCGCTTTTTTCGCTGATAATTTCTTACCATGCGCTTCGCATGGCGGCGGGCGCCCTATGCTTATGGTGTTTTTATGGCTTGGCCGCGCAATTAACTTCCGACAAGCGAATCCGTTTTTTCGCCACCGTTTTGGCCGCCTTTTCATCGGGCGGCGGCTGGCTGCGCGATGTGTTGCCTTTTTGGGTCAATCGTGCTTGGATAGACCGGCCCGACAACACCAATTTTCCTATGATGCCGGAAGGGTTTGCCTCTCCGTCGCTTTTTATTTTTCCGCTCAACGCGGCATCGTTGGCGTTGTTAGCCCTGATTTATCACTGCGTTTTGCGCGCGCAAAACGGCGAAAAAAGCGCCTTAAAAATTGGTTTTGTCGCTGCGTTTCTGCTTTCCAATATTCACACTTACGATGCGTTACCTTTAGGCGCGACTTTACTGCTTTGGGCACTTTTTTGCGGCTTAAAAGAGAAAAAATTGGCCTTCGCGCCGCTAATTATCGCTTCCGGCACACTGTTGCCGCTGATTTATCAGGTTTATGTGTTCAAAAACAGCAGCGAATTTAAATTAAAGGCGATAACGGTCACCGCGCCGCCACCTTTGCCCGATGTTTTGCTGTCTTACACCCCGCTTTTGCTTTTGGCGCTCTATGGCGCGTGGACAATGCGACAAAATCAATCAGCACGTTTGCTCGTGCTTTGGGCACTTGTCACCCTTGTTTCGATTTACGCGCCGCTTTCCTTTGGCCGTAAAATGATCGAAGGCTTTCATTTGCCGCTTTGCTTTTTTGCCGCAGTAGCGGTTTTTGCATTGCTGAAAAACCGCACGCCCATTTTGCAACGCACTTTTGCCGCGTTTTGCGGCCTGCTATTGTGCCTTTCGTCGTTGCAATTTGTCGCTTGGTGCTTGGCTGATGCGCCCAAAAGCATCGTGCCCTATCGCGGCAATATGCCGCCGCTTTATTTATCGGTTTTCGACGACCAAGTGCTATTTGATTTAAACAAGCAATATCAAAAAGACAAAGCCCTAAATAAGCCACCCAGTGCGGTATTGAGTTTGTATTTTGTCGGCAATTACATTCCGCAAAAAACCGGCTATCATGCCTTTTTAGGCCATTGGGCCGAAACTTTGGAATTCAAGCGCAAATCCGCCGAGGTTCACGCATTTTATCAAGGACGAATGCCGCGCGCCGAAGCATTGGAATGGCTGCATAAAAATCACATTCGCTATGTGTTTTTTGGTTTTTATGAGGCGCATTTATTTTCGTCAAACCAGCCGCTACACGATTTGTTGGGCAAGTCAATTATCTATCGTGGCCCAAACGAAATGGAATCTTCTAACAATCCCTCAGCTGTAGTGTTTGAAGTGCCCGACAAATAAAAAAAGCCAGCGCGAAATCTGATTTCGCGCTGGCTTTTTTTATTTTTGCAGTAGGCCGAGAGGGATTTGAACCCCCAACCAAGGCATTATGCTTACCACTACAACTTTCGTTGCCTTTCGTTTGTGGTCTGGACTATCTCTTCTCTTTACGAGTCTCCCGTTTAGTCTCTGCACCTTCCATTTCTGGCTTGGCTCAGGATTACCATATCTTTCGATTTAGGCTTCCCTGAATTTGAGAGATTCTATCTCAGAACTCAACATTATGAACCGTGTCATAATCTGCGATTCCAAGACAACCCATTCAAAGGACTATATGAACTGTTCTGTCTGCGGGACGCCTCTTAAAGGCAAACAAACCAAATACTGCTCGAAGCAATGTAAGTTTAAATCTGACAACAACCGAAATCAGAATTATACAAAGCAACAAGAACGAGGCCGTAAAAGAAAACTCTCTTTGATAGAGGCGGCGGGTGGTAAGTGCTGCCTTTGTGGTTATTGTAAAAACCCCAATGCTTTATCCTTCCACCACTTAGACCCAGCCAAAAAGAATTTCAATTTGGACATCAGAAGCTGCTCTAATAAAACCGTTGACAGTTTGAAAAAAGAAGCCTCTCAATGTATTTTGGTGTGCTTAAATTGTCATGCAGAAATTCACAGCGATAATCCTCCCTCTTGAGTGCCCTGCTCTAACCCTTGAGCTATCGGCCCCTTAGCGCCAATTATTCTACCAAACAAAGAAGCGAACGGCAGGATGCTCGATGCTCGATAGTGAAAATCCTGCATCCTGCCTCCCGATTCACTCTTCGCCAAAAGCATCGGCGAGCGGCGTGCCTTGCGTGCGGCGGCGCAGTTTGCGCAAGGCACGGACTTCGAGTTGGCGCACGCGTTCGCGTGAGATTCTCATCTGCAAAGCCACATCTTCCGGTGTTTGCGCGCCATCATCGGCATAGTCACCGATGCCAAAACGCTTGCAAATTACCACGCGTTCGAGGCCGGACAGAGTTTCGAGAGCGTGCCCTAATTCCGTATGCAATTCGCTGCGCGAAACGCGAATTTCAGTTTCGTCGCCTTCGCCGCCCACAATGTCAGAAAGCTCCATGTGTTCGTCGTCCCCAACGGGCGAATCAAGCGAAAGCGGCTGCATAGAAGCGCGCATCGCTTCTTCCACGAGACTGAGCGGTATCCCAGAGGCTTCGGCGATTTCGATGCGCGAGGGAGAACGCCCCAAATTTTGCGATAATTCGCCTTGCACGCGGCGCACTTTCTGCATTACCGCATAAATATGTCCCGGCAAGCGCATCGAACGCGCTTGGTCGGACATGGCGCGATTAATGGACTGACGAATCCACCACGTCACATAAGTGCTAAGACGTTGCCCGCGCTCAGGGTCGAAGCGCTCGACGCCGCGCATCAGGCCAATCATGCCTTCCTGCACAATATCCAGCATTGGCAAAGTGGTGCGATCACCGTAGCGGCGCGCCACGAAAACAACAAGGCGCCAGTTGGCCTCGACTAATTTTTGCTTCGCTGTTTCCTGCTCTTGTGGCGAACCATTTTTCACCAAAAGCGCCATGCGATGCTCTTCTTCAGGCGAAATGCGCTCAAATTGCGCCATGCGCTGCATATATTGCTTGTAGGCGTCCTCGACGGGGCGGCTATCGAAATCTTCGTCGTCCAACGTTGAAGGAGGCGCGGCGCCAGCGGCGAGAATTTCCTCCCAGTTTTCAAGGCGCGTCGCCATGATTTCTTCGAGTGAATTAATTGAGGCCAAGACATCATCCAAGTCACTGTTGGCGTCATCTTTGTCAGCGCTCTTGTCAGCGACTTTTGCGATTTTTTTTGGTCGCGCGGTAGCTTTTGGCGCTTTGACTTTGGGGGTTGTGGCCGGACGCGGCTCGTCCACAACGGCAATGGCGCGTTCGTCCAGCGCCTCGAAAAGTTCTTCGGCGGCCAGTTCATCGAGCGCCAAATCGCCCAGCAGTTCGTTAATTTCTTCGTATGATAAGCGTCCGGCCCGCGCGCCGCGTTCGATAAGGTCAAGCACGCGCGGTTCTTCCAGAAGCGGTTTTAATGGTGAATTCACACCTCAGATTTTACCGCAACTTCGCAAGCTTCGACTGCCTCTGCACACCAGTTCCAAGCCTGCCACAATTTCTAACATTGTGAAGCGTTGGCGACACGGCTATAATTAATAGGCTTTGGAACACGGTTCTGGGAATCAGTGGGTCAGAGCAATTTTTGAATGGAGCAAATGACTCGCTCATGCCGCAAGATAATATCACCGAATTGAAAAAGCGCGTGCCCGGTGGCAAGTATGCCTTGGCCCGTGCCCTCGCCGAACGTGCCCGCCAGTTGCAAAACGGCGCCACGCCCCTCACTGCCGTCAAAGTCGCAAACCCACTATCCACCGCCATCGAAGAAATTCTCGAAGGCAAAGTGACCTTCGATTTTAAAAACGAAGAAGAAACCAAAGCGGCGATAGCCAACGAAGCCGCCAAGTTGCTGACTTAATCGGTTGACTTGAATCGCGCCGTTCGCTGGAATTTGCAAAGGCCGACTCTTAACAAATCGTGCCATTTTCAGGGTCGGTCTGTCACATTTCTTCACATTTGAAATTGCAACCGTTTTGCGCCGCTGCTGTCTTAGATGCCATCTCATTGGTCAAGATACAGCGGCGCATTGGGTTTCAAATCTGACACTCAAACCACTATCTGTTGTATCCACAACCGCCTCAAGGATGTCTCTTCATGGTTTCGTTTCGCCTCGCTGATAAGGTTCGCCTCAAGTCCCGTCGCAATGTTCATAACCAATTGGGCGGCTTTACCTTGATTGAACTCTTGGTCGTCATAGCGATAATTTCGATCCTTGCTTCAATGCTGTTTCCGGCCTTTTCGCGTGCCCGCGAATCGGCACGTCGCATTGATTGCATCAACAATTTGAAGCAAATTGGCATCGCTGTCGCCATGTATGTAAACGACTGGGACGAGCGCTATCCCATTGGCTATCCTTATTGGTCGGCACCGGGCAATGTGCCCAATCAACCGCAACTCTCCCAAACACTCTACACCTACACCAAGAGTTATCAAGTGTGGAACTGCAAATCGTGGACGGGGCTTTACCGGCCCGAAACTGATGAAGGCAACTACAGTTTCGTCGTTTTGGAAACCGATGAATCGTCTTCTACCATAAAGAACCAAATGATTGGCGTGCCCTTTCCCGGTGCCGGTGGCGGTTTGTATCAGCGGGCACGCGGAGATTCATCTTTGCAAGACCCGACGCGCTATCCTCTTCTCTTTTGTGGTGCAGGTCCGCAACAGGTGCCCGAAGAAATTCATGGACACACTTTAGTGGGCGATGCAGCATGGGCTAATGGCGCTATCAGTGGCACCAACGTGCTTTATGGCGACCAACACGCCAAATGGTGGAAGGGCAACCGTCCCAACTGGGACACTTTTTATCACACACCGATTAACGGCAATTAGACGAAGGAAATTTAGCGGTTAAACTGCTGCTCTATGGAATCCCAGTTCATTTTTCCGTTCATTTTGCGTTTTCTGCCATCGCTTTTGTTGGTTGGCTTGGCTTTTGTCGCCGCCTCTGACAAAAAAACCGGACGCCAGTGGGCCAATTTGCTTTATCAAATGGGCAGCGTGCGGCCCGATCAACGTGACGACCCCAAAATTCAAAGTGGCGTCAAAATTCCCTTTTTCGTTTTAGCCTTTGGAATGCTTTTTCTGCCCGCGCATTTAGGGCCGATCAGCTATTTTCGCTGGGTGACCAACAAGAACGAACCAGTGTTAAACCTCAATCAGGGCCAGGGTTTGAAGGATTCGGACGACGCCTTGATCAAACTGCAAAAAGAAAAAGAAGCCGAGCCAACGCCAACAGCGGGGCCACAAAATCCGCCACCGCCCGGCGTCGGCAATCCGCCACCACCAGCGGCGCCCGGCGCTCCCTCTGGAAGCACACCTCGCACCAACAGTAAAACGACACCGGGCAGCATAGGCGCCTTACGTTAAATAAACAGCGCGCGATGAAGAATCGCGCGCTGTTTTTATAGAGAGACAGTCAGATACTTTTTCGCTGCTGCGCGCAATTTTTCAGGCGATAAATCTTCCAAAAACGGCACGTTTCCCCAAACGGGTAATCCTGTCATCTCCGCGATTAAATTGGGGCTGGTCTGGGCCGCCAAATCATCTTCGGGGACCGATTCCGCGTCGCAAAATATCAATCCTTCAATCCTGTTTTCGCGTAACGCTTCAACAGTCAGCAAAGTGTGATTAATAGTGCCCAAAGTGCGCCGCGCCGCGATGACAATCGGCATTTGCCATGCTTCGATTAAATCTGCGCACGTCAAAATCTGCCCATTATTTTCAGCAATCGGCACCATCAAGCCGCCGACGCCTTCGACTAAAACCAAATCGTGCCGCGCCAGCAAAACATCCAGCGCGCTTTTGGCTTGCGCGAAGAAATTTGCGCTCTCTATTCCGCCGCGCCGCGCGGCCATGAGCGGCGCCAACGGTTCTTGCAAGCGAAGGGGATTGATTAAATCCAGTTCATCTTGCACGCCCGTAACATCACGCAAAAACCGCGCGTCTTCGCTGACGAGTTGGCCATTTATCAAGTCGCAACCGCTGGCAAATGGCTTCATCACGCCGCAATTGAGGCCGCGCTGTTGAAAATGCAAGCACAGCAGCGCGGTGACTAACGTTTTGCCAACGCCGGTGTCGGTTCCGGTTACAAAAAGCGTTTTCATTTGTTCAATTGCGAAAGTGAAACGGAATCGTCCTCGTAGAGCCACTTTTCAAAATGCGCTTTACGCTGCGGCCATTCGCTGTCGAGAATTGAAAACCAAGCCGTGTCGCGGTTTTCATTTTTCGCAATTTGATGCTGGCGAAACAAGCCTTCGTATTGAAAACCGAGGCGAAGCGCGGCACGTTTGCTGGCTTCGTTGGCGTTGTTGCATTTCCATTCAGCGCGGCGATAACCGAGGTCATCGAACAAATGGCAGAGCAGCAAATAAACGCTTTCGGTATTGACTTTGGTGCGTTGCACAAAAGGCGCATACCAAATGTGTCCCAGTTCGGCGCGGCCATGTAGCGGCTCGATGTTGAGAATCGAAATCACGCCGCACGCCTGTTCGTTTTGGTAAACGGCGTAAAACAATGGCTCATCGCCCGATGCCGTTGTTTCCAGCCATTGCCGGTAAAAATCTTCATTTTCAAACGGCCCATACGGTAGGTAGCGCCATAGCTTTTCGACTTCGGGCGCGCCGTGCGAAATGGCAAAAAGCGGCGCGGCATCGCGGGCGGCGTCCAACGGTTTTAACGTCACAGACTGGCCTTCGAAATCGCGCCGTTCGGGGCGCGGCCAAGATTCAGGAAATTTCATGTTTCACCTGTGCAAAAATTTGTAAAACGCGCGCGATTGTTTCATCATCCAGCGTCGCATTGGCCGTTAAACGCAAGCGAGAAGTGCCTGCGGGCACTGTCGGCGGACGAATCGCGGGGCACCAAATGCCGTTTCGCAAAAGTGCCTCACTTAATGCCACAGCGCGCGGCGCAGCGCCAACTATAACAGGAATAATCGGCGATGGATTCAAGCGCGAGGTGAAGCCGATAGCGCTTAAACCATACGCCAATTGCTTTGTGACTTCACATAATCGCGCCACACGTTGCGGTTCACGCTGCACGATTTCTAACGCCTTCAGTGCCGCGCCGCAGTTGGCCGGAGCGAGGCCCGTCGTGTAAATAAAAGGCCGCGCCGCATTAATCAACCAATCAATCACAATTTGCGACGCGACAACAAAGCCACCCTGCGATCCCAACGCTTTTGAGAGCGTGCCGATGAGAATACAATCCATATCTTGCATTTTGCATTTTACATTTTGCATCGCTGTTCCATGCGCGTCATCTAAAATCAGCACCGCGTTAAAGTGGGCTGTTAAGTCACTTAACACCGTTAAGTCGGTCAGGTCGCCATCCATCGAATAAACGGTGTCCGAGACGACTAAAAAGCGCTCGCCGTCGCGGTTATCCGCGTGCTTTTGCAGCAATTTTTGTAAGCGTTCGGCTGATTTGTAGTAACGCACGACGGCGCCTTGCGAACTTGCTAAACGGCAGGCATCAATCAGCGACGCATGATTGCGCTTGTCGCAAAATAGGATGTCGCCACGCCGCGATAAGGAAGTGATAACGGCCAAATTTGCTTGATAGCCGGACGGAAAAACCAATGCGGCTTCGCAACCTTTCCAAGCTGCCAATTCATGTTCGAGTTGCTCGTGAAGCGGCGTGTGACCGCTGACCAAACGCGAGGCCCGCGCGCCGCAACCATACTTTCGCGCGGCTTCGCAAGCGGCTTCGATGACTTCGGGATGACGCGCCAAGCCCAAATAATCATTAGATGCCAAATCGAGAACGCCATCGGGCACGGCGCATAATTGGCGTCGTAAGCCGGCGGCGTCTTTTTCGTTTAACGCGGCGCGTAATTCCTCGTTTAGCATTGTTGTTCGCGCGGCAGTTTACCGTTTTCTGTGCTAATCTCATAAGCCGCAGCAACCAAAATATCAGG
>JANMKN010000214.1:0-32076 GCA_031372065.1 Abditibacteriaceae bacterium
GCATCGTTGACAGCTTCGATGGCATCCGTCAAAACCGTCAAAACGGCGGCACAGTTCGCGGCGGTCACCGGCGGACTGACAATCGCCGATTCATATTGTGAGTGCCCCGCCAAATAAGCGCCCAAACGCTCCAGTTGAGTGACGCGCCCGTCCTGCGTGTCGGCGGGCTGCAAAACATCGGGGCCGATGCCGGTGTCCAGCCACGCATTACCGGCTGCGCCTAAGTGCAGCTGCAAAACGCGAATCGCCTTGCGAATCAGGCGGATAACGGCTTTATCGGCGTTGCTACGAGCGGTTTTGGCGGAGTTGAGCGCCTTAAAGGTGGCGTTGGCGGTTTGGTTGGCATTATAGAGATTGGTGCGGTCGGTGCGAATCGCCGCTTCCAAATTATGCACCAGCGCGATGTCGCCATCGGCTACGGTATCTCTGGCTCCATCGGCGGCTTCATCGGCCATCGTCAGCAGTTTGTCAAGTCCTTTGGGCAGTTCATTACTTGCCATAGCAATAGTCTCCTTGTTACGACGAAAATAAAAAGGGAGGCCCAAAAGGGCCGAAAACAAGCGAAAAAACGCGAAAAACGACCAAATTAGACACGGCGGCGTGCCGCAGGGTATCAAGTTTGGGCGCTCGATACCCGGCGGCGTCCCGACCACCTCAACTTTTCGGCGCTTGATACCCTGCGGCATCCCGCAGGGTATCGAGCGCCGAAACTCGATACCCTGCGGGGTCCCGCTATGCTCCGAGCGCCGAAACTCGATACCCCGTGGCACCCCGCCATGCTCCGAATGCGGAAAAAAGATGCCCTGCGGGACGCCGAAGGCATCTTTTCTCATTAGACTGATAAGTCCAACTGCCTAATCTATTTTACAACGCGCCCACTCTTTGACAAGAGGCCGCCGCCCCATTTTTCGCTGGCATTCTGCGAATCTGTTTTTATTGCCCCTATCCGGCATTATAACCAAAAAGGCCGCATAATAGGAGTTGTGCCGGTGCGCGCGGCTTGGCTGCGCGTTAAAACTATGAATGAACGAAACTAAGATAAGAATTGGAGGTGGCGCGGATGGTTTTTATTTACATAGCATTGGGCTTAATGGGAATTCTGGCTGTAAATCTCTCGCCCCTGTCTAAAAGGATTAAATGGATTTTGAGCCTATGCATCCTGCTTGTTATTGGGCCAATGATTGCATTGGTCATAGCTTGGTTGCCACGTTAAAGCTGCTATCAATCGCCATTAACCAAAGGACAACGGCTCAACAAGGCGCTGCACCCGACCGCCTACAGCTCCGCTCGTTCCTCGCTTCGCTTCCGGCGGCGGGTGAGCTTGGTCGTTGTGTGGCGGCGCGCGGCGTTTCGAGGACATTGAGGCATTGAAGTTAATATACTTAGTTCATCATGGGTAATTCACAAGAAGTAAAGATTCAGATTTTTTGCCAGAATCTCCCTGGGAGCCAATTTGAAGAAAGAACAAGCGTTCGGCTGGGGATTCAGAAAGGCACAGTGGTAATTGAAGATGTTGCCGGCGATAGGCAAAGCGCAAGCTTCATTGTTCCTTTAACAGTTTCGACAAATTCCAAAACTGGAAAACCCAACTTCTTGGGGCCATTTGCACAGGGGACTCCAGATGAACGATTCATCTATTTGTGTTGGGGTGAAAGACATAATGGAACTTGGGATGGATTCAGGAGAGCAAAAATTCATTTGAGTCATCTCAGTTATGAAGCCATAGACAAAGCGATGGAAAGCGGACAAGCAATCAAAGTCGTTGTGAATATGACGAATGACAAAGGCGGGCCGCTCTGTGCTTCGATAAAAGGGGACAAAATCAAGTGGGAGATATAGCGTCCAGACGCCATCAATTGCAACACATCTACAGCCGGCGAACAAGAGACTATGTTGGCAAGGGGTGTCCTTTTAGCAATTGATTTTGAGTGTTGATAGTCACAACAGTAGCGCGTTCCTCAAGTGAGGAGCGCGCTTTTTGCTTGTCTGCGCATTGATTTGCGGCCCGAAAACCATCAAATTGCGGGCGAGACGCCCGCGCTCCATTCCGAGAGAGCGCTTTGGGCGCGTTCGACTTGGCGGGCGGGTTTGTCGGCTTTTTTATATTTTTCCGGCAACGGCGGCAAAAGTGCCCAGTTAGAATTCATCGGCTGAAAATGCTTCGGCTCGGCGTGCGTGATGTAATGCGCAAGGGCGCCCATGACGGTTTCGCGCGGGAAAATCAGCGGCTCCTCGTTTTTCATCAAACGCGCGGCGTTCAGGCCCGCCATCAGGCCGGCAGCGGCGCTTTCGACGTAGCCTTCGACACCGGTTAATTGTCCGGCGAAAAACAAATCGTCGCGCGCTTGGGTTTGGAAAGTCGGGCGCAAAACGGCGGGAGAGTTGATGAAAATGTTTTTGTGAATCACGCCAAAACGCACGATTTCGACGTTTTGCAGGCCGGGAATCAAACGAAGCACGCGCGTTTGTTCGGGCCACTTGAGGCGCGTTTGAAAACCGACGAGGTTATACATCGTGCCTTCGGTGTTTTCGGCGCGCAGTTGCACGGCGGCAAAAGGCCAGCGCCCGGTTTTCGGGTCATCCAATCCGGCGCCGCGCAGTGGGCCATAGCGCATGGTTAAGCGCCCGCGATTGGCGAGTTCTTCAATCGGCAGGCAGCTTTCAAAATACGGCACGTCGTCTTCGTTATGCGCTTCGGCTTTTTCGGCGGTCAAAAGCGCCTCGCGCAAGATGTCGTATTGCTCTTCGGAAAGCGCCGCGTTCCAATAGGCCGCGTCGCCTTTTTCGTAGCGCGAGGCGAGAAATAGCGTTTCGTAGTCCAGCGAATCGGCGTCCACAATCGGCGCGACGGCATCGAAGAAATTCAGAAAGTCGCCGCCCAAAATGCGCTGAATATCGTTGGCTAAGGCTTCGGAAGTTAGTGGGCCGCTCGATACGATGCAAGGCCCATCGGGAATCGCTTCGATTTCGCCGCGCACAATTTCCACATTCGGATGCGCCGCCAGCTTTCCGGTAATCGCAGCGGCAAATTTTTCGCGGTCAACGGCTAAAGCGCTGCCCGCAGGCACCGAACTTTCGTCGGCGCTGGCGAGAATCAGCGAATCCAATTGGCGCATTTCCCATTTCAAAAGGCCGCTGGCTTTGTCGAGGTTGTTGCTTTTCAGAGAGTTCGAGCAAACCAACTCGGCTAAATTGCCGGTTTGATGCACTTTTGTCGGCTTGATGGGCCGCATTTCGTGCAAGCGCACCCTAACGCCGCGTTGCGCTGCCTGCCAAGCCGCTTCGCAACCGGCGAGGCCGCCGCCGATTATCGTGAGTTCTGAGTTATTCATTCGCTTCGTTCATCCAAGTTCGCGCCGCCTCGAAAGCCTCATCCAGCGTGCCGACTTCGCCTGTCAACTGCGCCAAATACACTTGTTTGGTGATTTTGCCGATTCGCGGGCCGGGTTTGAGGCCCATTTCCAGCAAATGACGGCCCATCAAAAGCGGCGCGGGCGGCGCGTCCGCGATGTTTAATTGTTCCATTTTTGTGATGAACCAATCCTCCGCCTCGTGTGCGCCGCGCGCTTTTGCCAGTTGCGCCATCAAACGCGGCAATCCGGGCAGCAAACGCGCCGACAAAAAGCGAAATTCGCGGTCAGAAACTTCGTTTTGCCGATGCCAATCGGTGATGCGCTTGCGTTCGCCGACTAATTGAATAGTCGCAAGGCGCACATTGAAATTGTCCAACGAATGCACATTGAGGCCATCCAACAATTGCTCTGTGCCTCGCCAACCGAGAAACGTGCCGAGCGCCGCCAACATCAATGTCACTTGCTGCGCATAAGGCAAGTTTCCTTTTTCGCGCGCGGCATTATCCAAAGTCGCGCAAAGTTCGTCGCCGCGCCGCGACAAAGCAGTTTCCAAATAGGGAAACAGCTGGTGCAGAACGCCGAGTTCGCGCGCGATGCGCAAACCGAGCGACGGGCGCGGCGCTTTGAGCAGCAATTTTTCCCACTCGCCCCAAATGCGTTCGCGCGGCAAATCGGATAAATCAATGGCGCGGCAGATTTCGATGCTGCGCGGCTCCATTTGCATCTCAAAACGCGCCGCGAATTGCACGGCGCGCAAAACGCGCAGCGAATCTTCGGCGAAATGCGCGGCATCTACCACGCGCAAGGTTTTGTTTTCCAAATCAGCGCGCCCGCCAAATGGGTCGAGAATCTCGCCCGTCAGCGGGTCTTTGAGAATGGCATTGACCGTGAAATCGCGGCGGCGCGCGGCGTCTTCGACAGTGGCGTGCGGGTCGCCTTCGACTTCAAAACCTTTGTGCCCGGCACCGATTTTCTTATCGCGGCGCGGCAGCGAAATATCCAATTCAAAGCGCTCTTTTTCGCTCCACCACGCCAACTTGTAAACGCGAAAACTTTCGCCGACGCAATCCACGCGCCCGAATTTTCGCAAAAGCTCGCGCAAAAGCGGCGCTTCGAGGCCGTAAACTTCAATATCGGCGTCTTTGGGATGCAAACCGAGCAATTCGTCGCGCACAAAGCCTCCGACAAGCAGCGCGCGGCCACCGCGCTCACGCACGACGCGGGCGATGGCTTGCGCTTTTTCAAGCAACGATTGGCTGACGGACACTCTGCACAGTATAACGGGGCAACAAGTCAAAAAATGACTGCACGAGGGGCACAATGGCACCAATCAGGGCCAAAATGGAAGCAGTTGAAGACACACTGCAAGCAGTCAGGGCCACACTGGAGGCAATCAGAGGCAAATGGGAAGCAATTTGCCCCTCACTGGAAGCAAACGACCCTGAAATGGAGACAATTGGAGCCAAACGGGGAGCAGTCAGGGCCAAACGGGGAGCAATCAGGGGCACACTGGAAGCAGTCAGGGGCACACTGGAAGCAGTCAGGGCCTCACTGGAAGCAGTCAGGCGTAGAATTATACCAGTCGGGCGCAGAATTATACCAGTCAGGCGCAGCGATTGGCCGACGGATCACGCAAACACAGGGTCACAGCTATGAAACGATAAACTGCGCGGGGTGAACGTAGTTTTTCTGGTGTCGGAAGTTGGCATTGTCGCGCTGTTTGCGTTTTGTGCTGCTGTCGCGTGGCGCAAGCGGCAAAGCGACGGCGGGCGCGAACTTTCTCTGTTACTCTCGGCGGCGCTGTTCGCCACGCTTTTTGAAGATTTAAACGTGCGCCAGTTGAGCGGGCGCGGCTCGTATTTTTACAACGACAAATTTCTGCTGGATATTGACCGCGTGCCTGTCTTCATCATTTTGGCGTGGGCAGTGATCTTGTGGGGCGCCATGCAAATTTCCGATGCAGCGCCTTTGCCCGAAGTGGCGCGCGTCGGCAGCGATGGAATTTTGGCGGTGATGCTTGATTTGGGCTTCGATGTCACGGCGATTCGCCATGAATTTTGGACATGGCGCGGGTTTTCGTTCGATGAGGCGTGGTTTGGCGTGCCAGCGGGCAATTTTTTCGGCTGGCTATGGGTTTCTCTGGCGTTTTCGGCCCTGTCGCGGGCTTTATGGCATTGTAACCCACGCGGCGCGGTTTGGTGGCAGTTATTTATTGTGCCGCCGCTGGGATTTTTGCTTTATCGCGTCCTCGAAAACAGCACCAATCATGTGCTGGTGGCGCTGCATTTGACCTCTGACCGTGCAGCGCTCATGGCATTCTTCCTCGTTTTCGCCTTGCTAAGTGGCGCCGTGGCAGTCACACCAAAGAAGTCACACCAACAATCATCGGCGCGACGCTTGGCTCACAACAGTCGCGTGGCTTTTCATGTTTTTGCGGTTTTGGGCTTGGTGGCGCTATCATCGGACGCGCCGGGCGCCGCGCAACGCACGCTTTTACTGCCTTTGGCACTGATAATTTGGGCTTTAGATTTCCTGTGGCTGCGGCGCGTTTTGAAAGTGGAAAACAATTATGGGACGTAACGATTCACAACCAATAAACGGCTCGTGGGGAATGTTAGTCGCCGTTACAGGATGGCTCATTCCCAGCGGCATTTATTATATGATGCGCGCGCAATTCGGGCAGGATGCTATATGGCCGCAAGTCGGGCCGCTTTTGTTGACGGCGTTTGAAATTCTGATTGTTTTTGGTCAATTGGGCGCGTTTTTGTTGGCCGCCCTCGCGTGGCCGGGCAAATGGGCCAAATTAACCGTGCCCGTCGCCATTATTTTGTTTCTCTGGCATCTTTATGCGTTGTTTATGGCGTTTGATTCTTTGAAACCCAACCAGATTTAATGTCTTACTGCACGCTGAAACCCCACGTCTGAGTGTATTGCTCGTTCGAGAGGTTTTTGACGTGCGCATCGGCAAAAAGCACGTTATAGCGCAGGTTTCGCGATAAAATATTGTTTTCGCCGTGCCACGCGCCCGAACCATCGGCCAAAACGTGCGTTTGAGTGGGAAATTGCAAATCTTCGGCAGCTTTTTCGCGCAACATCAGTTCAGTGCGATAAAAGTAGCTCATGCCAAATTTGGCGTAACAAGTCGGACGCGCGTCCAACGCCAGACCTGTGGTGTCGCAAATATCGAAGCCGGTATCCGCCGCGCATTGCCAAAGTCGCCCCTCTTTCACATAAGGCGCCATGACTTCGGTCAAAAGCGGCGTTTCGTTCATGATTTGCAAGCCGCCGGGGAAATTTTGCCAGATTTGCGGCGTATATTTATCCGCCGGATCAAGGCCGCGCGGAAATCGCTCGAAATCGGAAGTGTAAAGGGCAATCGCCTGCCCCAATTGATGCAAATTCGACGAACAAACTGTCTGCCGTCCGCGTGCGCGAGCCTGCGCCAACGCAGGAAAAATAAGCGCCGCTAACAACGTCAGCACGCCAATGACAACTAAGATTTCGACTAAAGTAAAAGCACGACGCATAACGACAGCTTGGAGTTTTGCGTGAGGAGTTCTGAGCTAAAACGGATAATCCCGATCAACTTAAAACTCTTAACTCAAAACTCTCAACTCAACCATTAACTGTCCACAACGTGTAGCTGCCTTCAAAACCACGCAAATCACAATTGCGATGGGCTGACCAGTCGAAGGCTTCAATATCCAGTTCGCCTTCTTTTGCTAACTGCTCGCGTGCGGCATTGGAAAGGCGCACTTCGGGGTCTTTGGTAGATTCCACTACGCGCGAGGTAAAGTTCACCATTGTGCCAAAGGCGTCCTCTTCTTCGATCAAAACCGGGCCAAAATGGATGCCGGCGCGCACCAGCAGATTCTCGGCGCCGGGATTCTCGTGTATCGAAAGGCTGGCTGCCAACGCATCGGAAACGGTGCGAAAGGCCACCATAAGCGAGTCACCGATGGTTTTTATGACATAACCGCCCTGCTCTACCGTCACCTGACGGCCTTTCTTGTAATGCGCCCGCAGCACTTGATTAAAACTTTCGTTGCCGATCTGATTTGCCATCATGGTGGAACCCACAATATCGGTGAACACAATCGCTAAAGTGCTGCGCGAACCACCGGCCCAAGTGCGAAAACTCTGCATCCGAATTTCGCCGGCGGCGGACACCAATCCCGCTTCCAAATCACGCAGCGCATCAGCGGCGCGATCCATCTGCATGACGGCGGCGGGCTGCGTGGACTGCTGCACTCTTTCTTCGCGATCCGACATAGAAACTTTGGCGCTGCAAACGCTGCATTCAATGGTGTCGAATCCGCGTTCACGACGACGACGCACTTGCGTTTCGGTAAGCGGCGTGCCGCATTCTTGGCAAGCGAAAACGCGACGGCGCTCCAGCGTATTTGGCAACGAACGTTTTAGCAAATGCGAATAAATGAACTCCTCGAAGGCGAATCGCGTTTCCTCAGCAGTCGCATCATCGAAGAATAACGACAGTTCGGCCCGTCCTTCCTCCATTTCACGCATCAAAATCCCGCAGGAACCGCCACTGTTAGCTTGATAAGTCGCCGCGTTTTTCCACATATTTTTGCGCTCGAACTCACCGGAATGAGAAAGGCGCACGCAAAGCGTGGCATAAACGTGGGCAACGGGGCCTTCGAAGGTAAACACAACGGTAGTGCCGCTGGGATCGTGAACATCAGGATATTCGCGCGTGGATTGCGCAGGAAAGACCAGCAGCGAACCCTCTGGGCCTTGCTCACGCAGGGCTATTTCGTGGCGCAGCAAGTCTTCCACCATTGCGATGAGCAATAAGCGCTCTTGTTCCGCGTTGGGTAAGCGCTCATCTTTCGACATCGGGAATTTGCCGTTATAAATCCAATCTTCGGGCATCGTTCCCATCCCAACCGGATCATTGCGAACAGCGTTTACCAAAGCCGAAGCGTAGGCATCAATTCGTTCGGGCTGAAGTAAAATCAAATTTCCGAAACTCAGGCGGCGAATCAAGCCCTGCGCTTCGACAAGGCCGATACACGTTTCAAATTGTTCGATTAAGTCGGGCGTTTGCATGGGGGCTTGCCCAGACCGCAAAAATGACATGAATAAGTCATCTTCCACGGTAAGCAAGCGCCCGCCCTGTTTTTCGATAAGCAGAAAATCTTTGATGCGCTGGAAGAGATCAGTCGAAGAGACTTTGGGCAAGCTGTCCCAATCAATAGATTCCATGATGGCGCGCTTTAAATCGCCAACGCCCCAACCTTCGCGGGCGCTGGTTTCGAAATAACCATCGAAATCATGCTGTTGTAAAAACGCTTCGAGACGTTCGCGTGGCACGCCAACGTTGCCGCGATCCATGCGGGCTGCCACTAAAAACTTCTTCAAAGGCAGCGCATCCGGGCCAGCAGCGTTTTGCGCCTGACGCAAAGCGCGATCCCAATGGCGCACGCCGCTAAAGGGGTCGGTTTCGCTGCGAACGTCAAACACGACCAGCGCAATCGCCACTTCATTTAAGTGCAATTGATGAATTAAACGATAACCCGGCTGTCCTGCCAAATCCCACAACAGCGTTTCACGATTTTCGCGCCGCCCGTCTTCCAATTCCACCTGATCGCTAACAAAGCGCCACACGAAACGTCCATGCGTGGATTCTGTGGGCGTAAAAGGATGACCAGTTAAAACCAGACCCAATCCCGTTTTGCCCGCGCCGCTGTCGCCGACCAGCACCACCTTAGCATTGGTGTAATGCACCGTTTGCGTGCTGCCTGCCGAGGTGCGCAATTTTCCGACGTCCACATCGTAGATGTCAATATCACGATCTTCGTTGGCGATAACAGCCAAGGTGTGTTCCTGCGGCGCCCATGACACGCCAGCAGAAAATAAACTGGTCACACCGGTTTCAGCCAAACCGGGCAAAATCTGCCAAGTATCGGTGCGCCATAAACGTAAGGCGCCGCTCAAATTTCGGCCCGCCATTATCCGTCCACAATGCGAAAATGACACGCAAGTAATCGGCTCAATATCGCCTTGCAAAACGTGTTTGAGTTGGCCCGTATCCGGGTCCCAGAGGCGCACCATGCGATCCGAAGAGGAAGCAGCCAATACCTTATTGTTAGGTGACCACGCCAAAGACAACACAGCATCGTTGCCAGAAGTCAACGAACGCTGCATTCGTTCGCCAGCGGCATCCCAAATGCGAATCGAACCTTCGCTTGAGGCCGCCGCCATCATTTTCCCGTCGCGTGACCAAGCGACATCTAAGGCCTGACCGGATGGCATTCGCAACATCCGCGTCATGCGCGCGGTTTTGGCATCCCACAAACGCACGGTGTTATCCGCCGAGGCCGATGCGTAAAAATCGCCGTCGGGCGCCCACGCCACACGAAAAATCAAGCCTTTATGCTCACGGTAGGCTTGTAGTAGGCTGCCATTGGTATCCCAATGTTTAATGCCGCCATTATCTTGTCCCGAAATCAAAATCTTGCCATCGGGCGACCATGCCAAACAGGAAACTCCAGCCTCTACCGAGCGCATCACATGAAGGGTGGTGCCTGTGCGCATATCCCAAGTGCGCACCGTCAGATCGCTACTACTTGATGCCAGATAACGACCATCCGCCGACCACGCGATTTGTGAAATCGCATCGGTATGGCCGGTCAAAGTCCGGTGTAGTCGAAATCCCAGTGGTAGTTCTGTAGTAGCTGGCATGAGAATCAGAAGCAACAGATGTTCTTCTTACAGAGAACAATATATCCCGTCCCCTTGTTTATTGCATCTTGAGAGAAAAACTACCAGCAAGGGACGTGCCATTTTGTTAAAAGTCCAAATTTCCAAAGGCACTATGCTTATGCAGATGGCAATGCTTGCGGCGGCGATTCATTGCGCAAGCGGGCTGGCACAAAATCTAAATCGCTGGCTTCGCGCATCGCCAAGCGAATTTGAAATTCCAAAACTTCGGCGGGCACCGGGTTTTGATAATCATCTAAGCAATCGGCCAAGGCTGTAACTGCGTCCAATTTTTCTACTTTGACTAACCGATAAACTTTTACGGCCAAGGCTTCTGCCGCGCCGGGCGTCAGCAGTAACGGCACTTGTGCAGCCATTTTTTCAAAAGCACCATCGGGAATTTCCAAGCCGCGCCGTTTGCACAACGCTTGAATCAAATGAAAACTTTCTTCGCTCTCCATAGTGGGGAACAAAGGAATTTTGACATCCACGCGGCCCGGACGTTTGAGGTCAACTTCAATCAAATCGGGGCGGCTTGAGGCTAAAACCCAAATTATCTTGCCGCGATTGCGCGAGTTGCTCATTTCTTCGGCCATCATTGAATAAATGCGGCCCGAAACGCCCGAATCACCCGAACCTGCATCGCGCTTGCCCAATGCTTGGTCAGCTTCGTCAATGAAAACGTAGCAGCGCCCCAGCGCCTGCAACAAACGAAAAATCTTTTCGAGATTGCCTTCGGTGGAGCCAACCCATTTGTCGCGAAAATTTTTCATTTTCACAACCGGCACGCCTGCCTCGCCTGCCAGACATTCAACCATGAACGTTTTGCCGGTTCCGACGGGGCCGCATAATAAATAGCCCATCGGCATGGCTTGCGTTTCGCCTTGTTTCCAGAGCGCAATGTCCTGTCGCAGCCAAAGTTTTACTTTTTCCTGCCCGTAAAGATCATCCAGAGTGCGTTTTGATTCGACGAATTCAATCAAGCCATCGCATTCTTTTTCGATGAGTTGCTTTTTCAGTTGAACCAAATCTCCATCGCCCAGCGGCTCGGCTTTGTGCTGCCGCGTTTTGAGCATGGTTTCGACAGAGCCAAGCGAAGCTCCCGCTAATTGCTGCGAGGGGAATTGCAAATTCCCCGCATAATTTTGCAGCGCCTTGCCATAAAGTGGTGCCAAAACCGTGAGGCCACGTTGCAAATCATCCGGCGAAGGCAACGGGATTTTTACCAATGCCGCGCGTGCATTATTGGCGAGCATCGGATGCAAATCGTTGAGGTTTTCCGCGATAAAAAACGTGGCGAGGCCATGTTCAATCAGTAAAGTGTCGCTGCTCCACTCGCGCATCAACAGCGCCAACGCGTTTAAGTCGTAATTAAGCGCGCCGGGCAAGGCTGGCGCGACCAAATGCGCGGCTTTGATAAAACAACCGACCTGCGTTTTGGTGCGCCCCAAACGTCCTAAATTGGCGATGTAACGAAAATAATGCGTCAGAGTTTCGATGGCCGGACGCGGCATTCGTGGCAACTGCGGATTGTCCCGATAAGCCGGCCATTGCTCGAAAAGTTGCCCACCTTTTTCGATGCGAATCCCGTTGCCTAAATCGTAAGAAAGAATTACATCGAAGCGCGTGAGCATGACACGCATGAGAAAATCGGGCAGCGAACCTAATTCGCCGCCCGTTCCCATTGGCAATAAAATGCGGTCATTCACATTGCCGTAAAGCACAAACTGATTGGAGGCCGAACTGGCGTATAACGTGACCAATTCATTAGCCCAATCGGGTAACGCGCCTTGTGGCAAATTCAGCGAAGGCGGCACGGGAGGAGTGAGCATTTTGAAAGTTAAGAGTTTTAAATTAGGAGTTTTGAGTTAAAATCTGCTGATTTGTGCCAATCAGCACTAAACGAGACTCAAAAGCTATTGATTGGTGCCAATCAGCACCAAACGAGACTCAAAAGCTATTGATTGGTGCCAATCAACACCAAACGAGGCTTAAAAGCACTTGATTGGCACAAATCAGGGCCAAACGAGACTTAAAAGTTGCTGATTTGCGCCAATCAGGTGCTTGCGAGCAGCAAAAAGCTGTTGATTGGCGCCAATCGGGAGCTTTTGATGCTAATCTTGCCTTGCTTCGCGACTCAATTGATTTCTGAAACCGGCCCCAAGCCTTGCGTGCTTGAAGTGGGAGAATCGGAAGCGACGACGCCGGGCATCGGGCGCGGGTCAAGAGCAATACCGGCTTGCGCGGCGAAGTCGGCCAAGGCTTGATCGGCCAAGGCTGATTGCTCTTCTTCTTTCATTTCGAATTCATGCACGTTGAGGCTGTCTTTGGCAACGCGGGCGCGTCCAGCGGCTTTTTGGCGGTCTTCTTCGACCATTTCATGCAAGCGATTGAGCGTGTCGCCGCTACCGCCGATGCTGGTAATCATGCCGGAGGCCATTTCGGTCATCTCGGCAGTGGCCTTTTTGATTTTTAGGTCATCAATCGAATATTTAAGGGCTTCGATTTTCGATTTGGCGGCATCAACGGTCACATCGCGCGCTTTGACGAGGTCTTTGTAGGTGTCTTCGGCCTGTTCGAGTTGTTTTTTGTTTTCCACCAGTTCGCTGCTGGTTTTTTGTAGGCGCAGCGCCAATTGACCGGCCATGTCGCGATTGCCCGCGCGCAAATGCGCCGTGGTTTTGGCTTTCAGATCGCGTTCTTCCACTTCCTGTTTTTTGACCTGCATCATTAAGCGCTCGCAAAGGGCCGCATGCGAAGCCAAACCCTGATTGTAACGGGCAATCTGGGCGCGCAGATTTTCTTTTTCCACTTCGAGCAGGGCTTCGGGATTTTGCCGCTCGGCATTTGAAATGAACAAACTCAAAAATCCCTTAATCAAATTCGACAAACGCTTAAACATGAAATCTCCTTTTACAATGGTCAGTTGTCGGTGGTCAGTGGTCAGAAATTTCTAATGCCAATCACCCTACTGCTCACTGTCCACGGCTTACTGTCCACTGCTCACTGATGGCTGACTGCTGTTTGCATATTTCGACGGGCCAACATCAAGACTGAAAAACTCCAACACATCGTCCAGTCGTTCGGCTTCTCCATCGCAAAACTTCGATAGTTCTTCCACGCGTTTCCGCGCGCTTTCGATGGCTTTGCGGCGCTCTTGAATTTGTGATTCCAACGTTGCAATGTCGGTTTCGACTTTCTTGGTGAATTCTTCGCTTTTCTGGCCGAACGATTCCAAATACGCTTCCAACGCGGCCAATTTCCGAGTCGCATCGCCCACAATGGTTTGCGGCGTGGCGCCTAAAGTTTTACCGATAGCGTTAAGCGTCGCTTTAACAGTTTGGCGACGAATTTCGAGTGGCAAATCGGCAGGCAGCGAGTTGATGATTTCCAGCGCTTGTTCCGCCGTAAAATTCGTGGCGGGCACCCCTGCTGCGTCATAAATCATCGGCAGATTGACTTTGCCGTCGGCGCCGATTACAGCCGTTTTTTCCATTTTTCCATTTTCCGCTTGGGCCGCGCCCGCCGCTGCGTTTTTGATTTCAGCCAAGTTCGGCCCCGGCCCGCTTTGCACGACTTGCGTGGCAGTGGCTGTTACTTTAGCCGTGCCGGAAGCGGTGCCGGACGGCACGACGCCCGTAGCGGCACTCTTTTCGCTTTTCGGGCCACGAACAGCGGCCAACAACTCGTCAATATCCGGCGCGGGCCGCGTCGAATAATCGCTCGTATCCGGCGAAGTGCCACTTGATACGGGCACGTTCGGCATTTCGTCTTCAGGCGGCATTTCGAACAGTAATCCGGCAGTTTTGCGCATCACATTTCGCAGACTCATATCGTTTTATTGGTCGGAAGTCAGTAGTTAGTGGTCAGAAATAATGAAATCGGTCTACTGACCGCTGACTACCGCCCACTGACCATCGCCTAATTCATTAGTCTCGCCAACGATTGTTCGTAGGGCGCGATTTCCTCCAGCACTTGCGTCATGGTGTTGGTTTGAGTGACCACATCTTCTATGTCGGCCAAAACCTGTTCGGGCGGGCGCGCGCGAATCTCGTCGGAGATCAAACCGAAAGTATCCTCTAACAATTCCAACTGATGATTGAGATTCTGCAAAATGCGGCCCATTTTGCCGACGAATTCACGGCGGCGCTCCAACACTTCGCTGCGCTTTTCCAGAACTGCCAAGGTGCCAGCGTCTTTTTCATCCTTCAACAAAGTGCGTAGTTTGTCCAATTCGCTATCGTAGTGCTTTTGCACTTCGTCAACGGTATTCTGCACCCATTTTTCGGATTGTTCATAGCTTTGCACGACACTGGTTGGCTTTGATGGCCGAAGCGCGGCGCCATTTTGCGCCATCGCGCTACGACGACGTGACGGACTGCTGGAATTGATCTGCGTTTGCCCTTTGCGTTCAAAGGCATCGTCCAGCCACGCCGGACGCCCAGAGTCTTTTCCGGTAGGAACTTCACCGATTTCACCGCGCGCTTCGGCCAAAATTGAAGCCAAATAAGCGCGAAACTGGCCTTCTTTGGTGGCAAATTGCAGAAACTTGTCCAACAAGTAATCTAACTTGCGCAAAACTTCGAGAAACCACGTTCTCTCGCCCATCGAAAGCGTGCCAATTTGCCCTCGCACTTGTTCGAGGTGCAAAAAGCGCCGCTGCAAATCAGGGCGCAAGGTCGGCAAAATCTCTGCCTTCATCTGGTTGCGACGCGCTTCAATTTCTGCGTCATGGCGCCGCGCCAAACGCTGCGAATACCAACGCGAATCGGGGACAAAAATAAGATACGCCGCTTCCAGCACAAAAGCGGGCAAAAGCACGAGTGGGCTGACCAGCGCCGCCGCTACCGCGACAGCACCAGCCATGCCGATGATATTGTAATTTTCCTTAAACGCTTCAGCGTAACGATTGCGCGGTGTCATGAAAGCGACGGGCGTGTCTACCAATCCAGTCCATCTTATTATATCTGGCCCGCGCCCTTTAATTATTCTAACCGTTCTATCCGGTTGTGTGCTTTAAATGCCACCTTAGATGATGTAATTTAGCCGCCTATAATCGCAAGCCACTGGCTGTTGGCATTGTTGACGGCGCTGTAAGGCGGCAATTCGGCTGCCGCGAAATCGGTTTGGAAACCTTGCGCGTTTTGCGCCGACAGTTGGCTATTTAGCGACAACTTCGACGATGGACGGGCCGGACGAAAATTGTAGTTCACCCCATCACCCAGCGATTCGTCGCTGCCCAAAAATTGGATGAATTCCTGCCCGCCTTGTTTTTGCTCTGGCGTGACCCATGAACCACTCAATACCGCCACTGAATAATCGGAAACCATCGCCGGACGCGGATAAATTACTACTAAATTAGGATTGGAAGTCGCCGCGCCGAGCGCCAGATTTTCATAAGACGTTATCACGTCATAGCGTCCCGGATCGCGCACGAAGGCTTTGAATAAAGCCGAGGAACCATTACGCGCGTCGGCATCGAAAACCAAGCCTTTTTTAATATCGCGCAGAAAACTTTGAAAGCCGCTACTGACGGCCAATTTTTCAAAACTCTGATTCATGCCGGTTTGCTGTCCGTAAGCATAAAGCATTGAGCCAAGTGTCAAAAAACCGCTGTTGGCTTTGAGCGGATCAGCCGTGGAAAAGCGAAATTTGCCCCACGGCGCTTTGGTTTGGCCGCTACACAAAGCGCGCATGGCGCCCCACGGATTCGCGCCGCCCAAAAGTGGCTTCAAAAAGGCCGCTTTGTTTTTTGTGGTAACAAAAACAATCGGGCTGCGAAAATACACGCGAAAAGCGTTGCCGTCGTCCATGTTTATCAATCGCTTGCCTTTTTTCGACTGCCAGACTTCATCCACACGCGAGGCAAAAGCACTCGAACTGGGCGCATAGAGAATTGGCTGCTTGGCGCCGCTGATAATGGCGTGCATCGCTTCTCGTGACTCTTCGGTTGTAATCGTCACTTCATAGCGCCCGGCATTTTTGGCGTTGAATTTTGTGATTTCATCTTGTAGCCAGCCGCCTTTTGACGGACTGGTCAAAAGCAAAAGCTGCGTGCCGCCATTGCCAGAATTGGTGCTGGCATTGCTTCCCGAATTATCGCCGGAATTACTTTTAGAATTGCCGTTGGAATTACCAGAGTTGCCATTGGCTTTCCCCGGCAATGAAGGCAGCTTAAAACCGCCTGCGCCTTTGCCAATCATACGCCATGCGCCGATGCCAAAGCCGATGACCAAAAGAAACAAAACAACTTTGCCGGGACCTGTTAATTTCATGAGAATCCTTCACGCTTTCTGGAACGATATTTTATTAACTTCGGATTAAGTTTGCTTTAAGCAACTTAACGCGCACTTGCACAAAGCGCGTCCAAACGCGCGAAAAAATCGGGAAATGTCTTCGCCACGCAACCCGGATCGAGGATTTCCACGCCCGGCGTCACCAAACCTGTAATCGCAAAACTCATCGCTATGCGGTGGTCTTCGTAAGTCTCGATTTGCGCCGCGCGCAATTGACTTCGCGGATGAATCGTCAGGCTGTCCTCGCCTTCTTCGACTTGCACGCCCAAACGCCGCAATTCGCTGACAATGGCGTGAATGCGATCCGTTTCCTTGTGGCGGATGTGGCCGATATTGCGAATTGTAGTTGGCGAATCAGCAAACGGTGCGATAGCCGCCAAAGTCATCACCGTATCGGAAATGGCGTTCATATCCACATCTACGCCGCGCAATTGCTGTGGGCCGCGCACTTCGATGTAATCGTCGCCTTTTTCAACAGCGCAACCCATTTTCTCTAATACATCTACGAACGCGGCGTCGCCTTGCAACGCTTCTTTGCCGATGCCCAAAACGCGCACACGCCCGCCCGTTACGGCGGCAGCGGCCCAAAAATAACTGGCGCCTGAGGCATCCGGTTCGATGTTGTAATTTTGCGCGCGATATTTTTGCCCGCCGCGAATCGAAAAGTGCCGCAGATTTTCATGCGACACTTCAATGCCCCACTGTTGCATCATGCGCAGCGTGATTTCGATATACGGCTGCGAAAACAATTCGCCTTCGATTTCGATTTCAACATCGTTTGCGCAAAGCGGCGCAACCATAAGCAAAGCGCTCAACGGTTGACTGCTTTTGGCGGCCCGCATCACAACTTGGCCGCCTTTTAAGCCATTGGCGCGCACTGTGATTGGCAAGCAGTCAGTGCCATTATCGTCGCGCGCGTCGGCGCCCATTTGTTGCAAAGCCGAAAGCAAATCGCCAATAGGACGCTCGCGCATTCGCGGCACACCATCAATGTGAAAAGTGCCCTGTCCCAGCGCCAAAAGCGCCGTCAAAAAGCGCGCGCTGGTGCCCGAATTGCCGACGAAAAGTTCGGCTTCGCTGGAGGGGAGAATGCCGCCTTGCCCTTGCACTTCAAACAATTCTTCTTCGGCATCAGCGCGCACCGAAATTCCCAAATGGCGCAGCGATTCGCCCATGTAATGCGTATCGTCCGAAAACAAGGCGCCTTCCAAACGCGAAGGGCCATCGGCCAAAGCCGCCAACAAAAGCGCGCGATTGGTGATGCTTTTCGAGCCGGGCACGCGCACAAGGCCCTCGATAGGCCGCAATACGGGTTTTATGAGAAGCGAATCGGTCATGAATATCTTTTTTCGCTCAGTTCTTTCAAAAGTTGTTTTTGTTCGTCGGCATGATGACGCACAACGGCTTCGAGGTCGTCCACACGTTGCAACAACAGGCCGATTTCCACTTCGGCTTTGGTGTTGATTTGGTGGTCAATTTCCGCCGCAATGCGGTCTTTGGCGACTTCCTGATTCTGGCTGATTAAGACAAAAATTGATAGCAGCGAGGCTTCCAAGCCGGTTATTAAAGCCAAAATATCATGCGGCGACGGGTCGAATGGCGTGCCGGGAAACCACGGCTGATTCAGCAAAAGCCAAAAGCAAAATAAAATCGTGTGCGCCACTAAAAACGGCATACTGCCTGCGATGCCGGCCACTTTATTGGCGAGTTTCAAGCCTGCGGTTTGCCGCTCGTCGTCCATCTCGTTGACGTTGCGGCTGACCGCCTGACGGAGCAGCGAATCGGTGCGATGTAAGCGGTGCCCCAGTTCCATCAAAACCGTAATGGCCGCTTGCGGATGGCGTTCTAAGAATTCAAGAAAGTCCTCGCGGTGCAAAGTCAGCGCTTGCACGCTTTCGGTGGCTTGCACACGCGCCGAACGCGGCTCGCCCGTGAGCATCGAAAGTTCGCCGAAAAACCCACCCGCGCCCGCTTCGCCGACGACAAGTTCATTGCCGTCGCTGCCATGCACAGCAATTTTGGCGCGTCCTTCCAACACCACGAAAAAATCGTTGCCCGGTTCGCCTTCCCGAATGATAACGGTGCCGGGCGCAAAACTAACCGGCGTCATCATGCGCAGCACATCGCGCAAATCGTCATCGCTCATGTGCGCAAAGAGCGGCACTTGCCGCAACGCAGTTAAATCTTCCATTTCGTTCTGCCGTCGCTTAATTTGACACGTTTGGCGAAGCGACTCAAGGTTTAAAACAAAGTAAGTGCAAAAAACGGAGCCGACAATGCTGCCAGCCCCGCTTTAAATGCAAACACGGAATCTCGGACTCTTTCTTCAATCCAGAGCACTTCCGACCTACTCTTTTGGATAATCGCGCCACAACCAGCGCAGCGTGTCAGGAAAGACCGCGCGGCCATGACTGGGGCTATGTTGGCCTTGACCGAAAACGAATTTGTAATCATATTTGGCAAACGCGAGCGACTTCGCCATTTGCTGATTGGCGAGCGGCCAGTTGCCGTTGTTGTTGTCGAGATCGTTGGAGCCGTCTTGCAAGAAAACGCGAATCGGTTTGGACGGCGTTTTGCGAATGAGTGCTTCGTAGTTGTGCCCGCCTTCGCGCATTGTCGGGCCGTTGGCGATGTTGGTGAAACTGCCGATCCAACTGACGACTTTGCCGAATGCTTCCGGCTTTTGCCACGTGACCGTAAACGCGCAGATGCCGCCGCTGCTCAGGCCACAAACCGCGCGCGAAGCTGCGTCGTGCTTGAGTTTCACGGTCTTTTCGACTTCGGGCAAGATTTCTTCCAGCAAAAAACGCGCGTATTGGTCGGAAAGCGTATCGTATTCAAAGCTGCGATTGCTTTTCCCGCCCGGCCCAACGCCGGGATCAAGAAAAATGCCGACCGTGACGGGCATTTCGCCTTTGGCAATCATGTTATCGAAGACTTTGGCGGTGTAGTCTTTGTAGCCGCCACCATCTTGAAAAACCATCACGCAAGCCGGTTTTGCCTCGTTGTATTGGGCCGGGACATAAGTCCACCATTTGCGTTCGGTGCCGGGAAAAATGGTGCTTTTCCAAATCGGCATCTCGGTCACTTTGCCTTTGGGCGCGCCTTGCTCGGTGGCTTCAATCGGCGTGGTGTAAACCTCCAAAAAGCTGCCGCCGACATCTTTGCTGTCCACCTCGTAGTTCCAGCGAAAGCCGGTGCCTTCAGGAAGCGAAACCGCTGCGGCCCAAATGTTGGAGGTGCCCAATTTTGTCAAGGGCAACTTCCAATCGCTGGTGCGCGAAACGACGCTGACCTTTTGCGCTCCGTCTGACTCGTAGGCCCATACGGTGTCGAGTTGATCTACTTTGGGGTTGGCTCCGGTCTGCAAATTTTTAGCGCCAAACCAGCCGCGCAGACGCTCCGCTAATTGTGTCGCGGCTTCGCCTTGCGGGTTCGCGGCAAGAGCGAGTTGCGCGCTTTTGGGTGTGAGTTGTTCTTGAGCTTGCAATGGCAAAGCCAAAAGCCCAGCCAGCAAAACAGTAGTGATGAATTTCATGGATAACCTTTCAGCGGGCGAGACGCCCGCGCTCCGTATGAATAATATGAATAAACTGCGCAGCATGAAAAAAGTGCTTTCCCTGCCGCCGTCATCGCATATCGAATTGATGTTCGCGCCGGAAGTTTGGGCCACGCTGACGAGCGAATTTGCAGTGACCGTCAACGACGAGCCAAAACAAAAAACATCCGACGAATTACGCGATTGCATCGGCGAATTCGACGCGGTTTTGACCGGTTGGGGCAGTCCGCGTTTCACGCGCGAAGTTTTGCAAGCCGCGACCAATTTGCAAATCGTGGCGCACACTGCCGGTTCGCCACGCGCGATTTTCGATGACGATGCAGTGAACGAAATTCTCATCCCGCGCGGCATCACGGTTTATACCGGCGCGAGCAGCATGGCGCGCAACGTGGCCGAATTCACCATTGGCGTGATGATTCAAGGTGCGCGGCACATTTCGCAGCACGAAGCCGCTTTTCGCGCCCAAAAACGCGGCGGAGCCGATTTTCCACGCGCCGCGCAAGGGCTTTTAGGCGCTACGGTGGGAATCGTTTCGGCTTCAATGGTCGGGCGCCAAGTGATGCGCGTTTTGCAGCCGTTCGACTGCGAAATTTTGCTTTTCGACCCGCTAATTTTGCCCGAAGCCGCGCGGCAACTCGGCGCGCAAAAAGTGGAACTGGACGAACTGTTCGAGCGCAGCGACATCGTGAGTTTGCACGCGCCGAATTTGCCCGCCACGCAAAAAATGATCGGCGCCGCGCAACTGCAAAAACTGCGCGATGGCGCGACTTTTATCAACACTTCGCGCGGCGGCGTGGTCGATCAAGAAGCGCTGTTGGCCGAATGTCAAAGCGGACGAATTATCGCCGCGTTGGACGTGACCGAACCCGAACCCCTGCCGCCCGACAGCGCGTTTTGGAATCTGCCAAACGTCATTCTTACACCGCACATCGCGGGCAAAGGCCAAGCCGGTTATTACGGCATCGGCCAAGGCGCATTAGAGGCCCTGCGCGATTGCTTTGCAGGTCGTCCCGTAGCGGGCGCTGTGCCGCTGGGACATTACGAGTTCGTGGCTTAGGAAGCAGGAGGCAGCGGCAGGAGGCAGTAACTACTTTGGTTTTCTGCTTACTGCAATCCGCCTCCTGCCTCCTGACTACTCTCCCTCTTATGCTGCTTGATTTAATCGTCGCGCGTTACAACGAAAATTTAAATTGGCTGCGGCGCGTGCCGAAATCGTTGCGCGTCACGGTTTACGATAAAAGCGGCGAGAACACGCCGAACGCCATCGTTTTGCCCAACATCGGACGCGAAGCGCACACTTATTTGTGGCACATTGTAGAAAATTACGCGGCGCTGGCTGAGATGACAATTTTTTGTCAGGGCAAGCCGTTTGATCATGCTTATGATTTTCATCAATCGCTGCGAAATTTAGCCGAAACGCCTGTTTCGGACGGTTTTCTGCCACTGGGCCACATCGTAGATACCGACAACGCACGCGGACAATGGCTTTTCACGCGTTGGAGCAAAAATCAAGACGGGCACGAACTGGATATGCGCGGTTTTCATCGCGCTCTTTTTGGCAACGAGGGGCCAGAAGAATACACGTTTCGCCTCGGCGCGCAGTTTGGTGTGACGCGGCAAATCATTCGTAATCGCCCGCGAGAATTTTATGAACGCGCCTTGCAAGTGGCGATAAATTTCCCTGATGCTGCGCACTGTTTCGAGCGCAGTTGGCCGCTGTTTTTTGGCGCCGCAAATCCCGATTTGGCGTGGCTTGAAGGCCGTAAAACGGCCTATTTAAAACCGATTCGACGTTTAGCGAACGAATGACTTTTGGAAGCCTCATTTACAAAACGGGCGCGCATGATTTCATAAATCGTGCGCGCCCGTTTGCTCCTTCCGCGAGTAGCAGGTTTTGTCAGAGGTTCTTACCCCGAACCGTCATCGTTGGTAATCGTGCCGATACCGCGCGCCTTGCTTACCGAGGCGTTGACCACGCCAGACAGCAACACGAAGAACGTCTCATTGGGTTCGGCGAGAACATCACCTTTCACCTCGACAGTTATCTTTTGACTCGTAATGTGGTTAGGACCACCAAAATTCAGCGAGCCACCTTTCAAGGTGTAGTCACTGGTGGACTTGGCCGTGCCATCCGCTGTGGCGTATAAAACGGAGATCGCTTTTTCGCTGGCACCCACTAAAGTCACAGTGAAAATGAAATTAGTGAAGCCGGAGCCGCCTTCCTGCTTACTCACATCGTCAATGATCAATGATGGCGACGTATCGTCGTCCAGAATGGTGCCTGTTCCCGTATTGCTGCCTGCGGTAATTGTGGCGTTTTCGGGTGACGATATCTTCGCCACGAATGTCTCGTTTTCCTCATCCAGCGTGTCGCCATTGATCGTTACATGGGCAATACCGACCGTCGTTCCGGCGCTGATGGAAACAACTACAGGCGCCGCAGATGTAACCGGAACGTAGTCCACGTTGGCCGCTGCCGGAAACACACCGGTGCCGGCGGGGCTGTTCGCGGTGGTGAGGGCAACCTTGACGACTTTGCCGCTGGCGGCGGAAAGCGTGACGTGGAACGTTGCTGAAAGTTGGCCGCCATTACCTTCCTTGGTAATCGGACTATCAATGGACACCGTGGGAGGCGCATCGTCATCGGTGATCGTAGCTTGGACACGCGATGTGCTGATTTTGCCATTGACGGGCGTCGTCAAAAAAACGAAGAGATTCTCATCGAATTCGTCGGTGGAATCCGTGCTTATCGGAACGCTGAATTGCGAGGACGACTGGCCCACGAGAATAACCAGATTCTGCCGTGTCGCTGTATAGTCACCCGGCGCTTTGGCGGTGCCGTCCGTAGTGTTCCATGTGACAGTGACCGGTCGGCCACTCACGAGGGAAGCGCCTACCGCGTCCACCAAATTGACCTTGAAGTTGGCAAACTTGACGCCTCCCGTGCCTTCACTCACGGTAACGTCACCCGTCGAGATAATCGGCAGCGCGTCGTTATCAATGATGGTGCCAACACCTTTGGCCACAGTGATTTCGGCAACGGTGGGCACACTGAGATTGACGAAAAAGGTTTCATCGTCTTCGTCCAAGTTATCGCCTTTGATGGGCACAATTATGATGCCTTTAGTTTGATTGGCTGGGATTGTCAAAGTGCCGGATGTGGCGACATAGTCCTTGCCTGCCTCGGCTTTACCCATCGCAGCGTTGGTGTCCGCCGTAGCGTATTTGACCGTCACGTCTTGCGGTACCGTATCGGACAACGTCACGGTGAAATTCAAAGTCTTGTTGGCATCACCCAAATTGCCTTCGAGAATGCTGGGGCTGTTAATGGACAGTTTGGTTTTGTCGTCGTTGGTGATGGTGCCCTTTGCCTGCAAAGTGGGCTGCAAATTGTTCAGCGTGGCATTGGTCGGATTACTCAACGTGACCCGGAAAGTTTCGTCCGCTTCGTAATTCGTATCGCCGAAGATAGGCACAAAAATTTTGCCGTTGTCTTGTCCGGCAGGAATGACCAGCTTACCCGGCGAGACACTATCCGAATCGAAAGCAGTGCCGTAATCGTTGCCCACCGTGGCAGTAGTGCCGGTGATGTCATCGGAGACTGCGTAATCCACCGTCACGGTCTTGCTGCTTGTCGCTGGCAGTTTGACAATGATTTCCATGATGGTGGTGCCCGCGTTGCCTTCTACGAGGGATACGGGATCCATGAAAAGCAACGGCGACGCATTCAGAGTGATGTCGGTGCTAGGGGTGTAAACCTGATTCAGCACAATATTCGTCTTCGGCGAATTCACTACATCGAAACCGGCTGCAACGCTGGCGCCGGATTGCGCTTGGACAATCTTGAAGTTTTGGTTGGCGGTCGGCGCAAATCCGTTTATGTAACTCGCATTCAAGGTGCCGCCCATTTGTAAGGTCGAGGGGAAATTGGAAAGCGCCACGATACGGTCGAATTGAGTGCCGCCAGTCGTGCCGCCGATTTCCATGTTAATAGCGCCACCAGTATTGAACAGGTTGCTGGTGCCAGTATTGATGTTGAGAGTGCCAGCTTTTCCCACGCCGCCGACGTTCAGCGTGCCTTGGTTGATAAGAACGCTGGTCATACTCGTCGTGCCAGCGAAGGTGTTGAATATGCCTTTGTTGGTGAACTGACCCTCAATCGCATCGCCCGCCGCATTAATGTTGTAGTTGCCACCATCATTGATAAGTGGATCAACGAGCGTTTTTAGCGGAGCGCCGCCGTTCCAGTTCATGGTGCCTTTATTCGTCCACACTTGGTTGTCGTGGAAAAACTTGCTTCCGGAGCCACTCATGTTCACTGTTAGTCCGGCATCAAAGGTAAGGGCACCGCTGTAAAAATCACTATTCAGCCAATTCACGGTGCGCGCACCAAAGGGATCGGTGACAATCAATTTAGCGGCATTACATTGCACATTGGGAATGACATTGTCCGCTGCATCGCCCAGTTGCAGCGTGCCGTTCACTGTGATGTTGCCATTCAAGAACATTTGCGCTGCATCGCATTCAAATGTGCCGGCGCCGGAGATGACAGTTCCGGCGTTCAATTCGGAGATGTTGCCGCCCTTGATGGCCATGATTCCCGTATCGGTTTTCAAAACTCCCGTATTCATGTTTTTCAGCAGACCCAGATTAACTGTTCCGCTGCCCAGTGTTTTTTGGATAAGCCCATAGTTGATGACGATGCCCCCAACGCCAGCATCTTGGAACGTGCCATTCCTTGGCAAAACAATGGTGCCGATGTTTGTGATGTCGGCATAGAGGTAACCGGGGCCATTCCATGTGAACTTGCCCTGATTGGTAATCCCCGAAACGGCACGGAGGAACTGGCCAGAGGAACCTATCGCAAATGCTTGACAATTCGGGCCGAGGGTGAGGGAAGGAGCAAAGGCAATGGTAAATTGGTTGTTTGAGATGGCACCGCCCTGCCAATTAAAACTATTGGTGACCGTTACACCCAAATTGGCGGAGACTGCACCCAAGAGGCTGCCATTTTCCAAGGTCAAACTGTTGAGCGTGATGTTTTCGGCCAGTGCCGCTGACTGGTCTGCCGCGATGGTAACATCGGCCCCGTCGATGGGATAGGATCCGATAGGGCCATTCAGGGCGCAAGCGTCATCGGGCGTATGGGCCCAGTTACGGGCATCTTTCCAACTGGGATCACCTGGACCTTGGAGAACACAAGCTCCGGTGTTGATATCCGTCGCATAGCCGGAGTAATTGTGAAATGTCCACGCACTCGCGGCACTGTTGAAGGCCATGACGGCCATCAGGAGAAACGGCAGGGGGTTGGCGCGCAGCCAACGGTGGAAACGGAACATGCGAGTCCTCTTTTTACGGCAGATTTTGTCAGGGCCCTGAAAAGCAATGGACGAATGCAAGGGCAGTTGTCGGGGGATCTAGGAAGAGAACGCCATCGATATGATCGATTTCGTGCTGCACGACTACGGCCTCGAAATCTTCGGCGTCCAATTCGTGCCATGATCCCCATTCGTCCTGATAGCGCACGACGACGCGCATCGCGCGGCGCACGTTGGCCGTGAAATCTGGCAGCGACAGGCAGCCTTCTTGGCTGGGCTTGAGAGTCTTGAAAAACTTGTCGTAGGCTTCCACGCTTGATTTCGTGGTATCCGAAGAAGCCACCCTAACATCGCGTGCCGTAAGACGGGCACCCTCCACATAGGGAATATGGAGTTCAATTTTAACGTCGACATGGAATTCTCCTGTCACCGAAGATTATGAAATTCTCTTATAAGGGAATTTCAATAAAAATGGTTTACCTTATCTTTTCCATAAAAATCATCACGTTTCAGAACTATTTCAGTCACATTTCAGTCACGTCTGAGTAAAATTCCAGTTTATTATGAGCTGTCTGATTGGCGTGTCTGTTGGGCTGTCACAGGAGAACCTAATCTCTATAATTTAATCTCTGGGTCATGTTTGTCGAATGAAACAAAAAGGCAGGGACGATTTACGAATCGTCCCTGCCTTTTTTGTTGAGCTACAATTTGCTACACGCTTTTACCCCGAACCGTCATCGTTGGTAATCGTGCCGATGCCGCGCGCTTTGCTCACGCTTGCATTCGTTGCACCCGAAAGCAGCACGAAAAAGGTTTCATTGCCTTCGACCGTTGTATCGCCGTTGATCGGAACGAGTATGGTGCGCGTTAAGGCAGTGCCCGGTGCGAAACTCAAGGTGCCAGTTTTGGCGGCGTAGTCAGCGGGTGTTAAGTCTGAACGAGCAGTGCCATTAGCTGTGGCATAGTTTACCATCACGGTTTTGCCGCTCACGGCTGTCAAACTCACTGTGAACACAAGGTTCTTGGCACCGCTGTTCCCTTCGGTGATGCTCACGTCGTCAATGGACAAGGAAGGTGCCGCGTCATCATCAATGATGGTGCCTACGGCGCTGGATTTGGCTGTGTCCAGTGTGGCATTCTCCGGCGCAGAGATTTTGGCTAAGAAGGTTTCGTCTTCTTCGTCCAATACATCGCCGTTGATGGTCACATGAGCGATGCCCACTGTGCTACCCGCACTGATGGAAATCGTAATCGGCGTCGTGGAAGACACCGGCACATAATCCACATTAGCGGTAGCCGGAAAGACACCGGTGCCCGCCGGACGATTTGCAGTGATGAGGTTGACCTTCACCACTTTGCCACTGGGCGCCGAGAGATTGATGTGAAACGTGGATGAGGTCGTGCCGCCATTGTATTCTTTGGCGGCGGTGTTGGTTATCGAAACCAATGGTGCGGCGTCGTCATCGGTGACGGTGCAAATCACGCGCGTTGTGCTGATTTTGGCGTTGACAGGCGCCGTCAAGAAAGCGTAGAAGTTTTCATCGTATTCATCGGTGGAATCGGTGATTACGGGCACACTGAACTTCGCCGTGGTTTGGCCCGCCGGAATCGTGAGATTGACACGAGTTGGGGTGTAATCGGATGGCGTGCGCGCCGTGCCGTCAGTGGTGTTGCAGGTGAACTGCACATCGCGGCCACTCACGGTATTCAGATTGATGGTGAAGTTAGCAGTCTTGGTGCCGCCGGTGCCCTCGACAACAGTGATGTTGCTGCTGGAGAGGATCGGCAAGGCATCATTATCAATGATGGTGCCGATGCCTCCATGTTGGCCGCCTGCGACGATAATCGCATTAGTCGGTTGGCTCAGAGTAACGAAGAAACTCTCATTGTCTTCGTTCAAGTTGTCGCCGATAATTGGCACACTGATGTTGCCGCTGGTTAGGCCTGCGGGAATGGTCAACGTGCCGGAAGTGGTGACATAATCTGCCCCTGCCATCGCCGCACTGAGATTGGCACCTGATGTCGCATATTTCACCGTTACGGCTTGCAGCAACTTATCGGACAATGTCACAGTGAAATTAAGCGACTTATTCGCATCGCCCTTGTTGCCTTCGAGAATGCTAACGCTGTTGATGCCCAATGTGGCCGAATCGTCGTTGGTAATCGTGCCTGTTGCCTGCGTGTTGGACAAAAAGGCATTGACGGGATTGCTGAGATCGAGTTTGAAGGTTTCATCGGCCTCGAAATTCGTGTCTCCATTGACCGGCACTAAAATATCGCCGCTGGTTTGGCCTGCCGCAATGGTTAGCGTGCCGGTAGTCGCCGAGTAGTCGCTGCCTGCTGTAGCCGTGCCGTCGGCTGTCGCATAATCCACTTTCACCGGCTTGGTGTTTGTCGCCGCCAGACGAACAGTGAATTTCAAATTGGTGGTGCCGCTGTTGCCTTCTGTGACAGTTGCGGGGTCGCTGATAGACAACCCTAACTGATTGCTCAGGATAACGTCGTCGCCATCGCCACCTTGATAAGTTGTTTGGAAAGTGCGGCTACCAACTGTTAGCGCCGCGCCTTCGGGCAATCCAGCGAAAGTTCCGCTAACTGCCGCGCTCGGATCAATGATTTTGAAGGCGGCACCCAAAGCCGGTGTATAAGTGCCACCCAATTGCACGGCAAGCGCGCCATCCAGCGCCACGCTGCCGGTGGCAACCATCTTTCCGTAAACCGTCGCGCTGTTCAGCGTGCTTTGCAGCGTGCCGGTGCTGGTTTGACTGAAGTCCCAATTGATGGTCAACGTTTTGGCGCCTAAATTCAGTAGCCCAGAGTTAACGAAGGCGGCACCCCGATCATAGGTGCGGGAAAACATCCCGCTGGAAGTCGCCGTGAAGACACCGCCCGACTTGTTGTTGATCGTCGCATAAGTGTTGGTGTTGCCGTCCGCGTGAATGTCGCCAGCGCTCCACGTTGCCGTGCCGCTGTTGTTGATAGTGGAGCCGTCACCAGCTTCTTTGGTGGCAGTTCCGCTGATCTGCCAGGTGCTGCCGGATAGCACGTTGACAACCGTTCCGCCAGCGCCCAGCGTCCCACCCGTCCAATTCAGCGCGCCGCGCACATCCATGCTGCCAGCGCCATACAGCGCACCGCTAATCACTTCAAGAGTCGAAGCGGCGCCCGCTGTGCCCACCGTGGTTGCACCCGTCAAGTTGATACCGGCGCCATCAATCTGGGCTTTGCCGCTTCCCGTAAAAGCCGCGCCCGTGCCCAGATTGTGTGTGGCGGCGATGAAGCGTGTCAGCCCGCTGCCATTGGTGGTGTAAGTCCCCACTCCCGTGCTGTCGCCATGCAAGGCCAACGTGCCGCTGTCCACGCGCGAGGTGCCGTTGTTATTAAAGGCCCAGTCACATTGCGTGGTGGTGCCCGCTCCGGTTTTTACGAAAGTTGCACCCGCGAAATTGGTAAAGGTGGCACCCCGATCATAGGTGCGGGAAAACATCCCGCTGGAAGTCGCCGTGAAGACACCGCCCGACTTGTTGTTGATCGTCGCATAAGTGTTGGTGTTGCCGTCCGCGTGAATGTCGCCACCCGTCCAATTGACGATGCCAAAGTTCGTGAGAGTGCAACCATCAGCCAAAAATTTCTGACTGCTGCTGCTGATGGTGAGTATGGCACCTGCTGAAACTGCCCAATTGCCATACATCACACCGCTCGTCCAGTTTCCGGTTTTAGTGGTCGTCAAACTTGTCACGCCACCCACGCCGGTATCGAGATTCAAGCCGCTGTTGCCGCCCAGAGTAAAACCATACACCGTTCGTGCGACCTGTGAAGTGACTGTATCTCCGTTGCCAATCACGGCGATGTCTTCTGGTCCCGGCACGCCATTGGGACTCCAGTTGGCCGCTGTGCCCCAAGAAGTGCTGTCGTCCAGATGATTAGGATCGTTTCCATCGTCTCGCAGTGTGTAGCCCGTCCATGTATAGACCTGATGGAAGTCCACCGTGATGATAGCATCCGCCTGAGTGGTGTTACCCGCTTTGTCACGCGCAACGGCAGTGAAGTCGTATTGGCCGTTCGACAGTTGCGTGCTGCTATTGCTGCCGGGCAGCGGCAGCCTGCCGTTAAGCGTTCCCGTATTGCTCCACAGGTGTGTAGAACCGTCATAGGTGCTGGTGATGATAGGAGCAAGATTCGTCACCGTAACCCATGTCGAGCCATCCCAGAATTTGCCGTCTCCGATGCGCCGGATAAACAAATTAACCACATCCATGCCTCCGCTGTCGGTCGCGCTGCCATTGAAACTGTAGGCGCTGGTAGTAACGGTAGAGCCATTCGCCGGTGAGGTGATTGCACAAGTTGGCGGGGCATTATCAACGTTGAAGCTCGTCTGATTGATGTCTTTCTGCGATGTTGACAGGTTGTTAAGGCCGTCTTTAGCGCTGGCGCTGATGTAATAAATCCCATCAGTTAAATTGATGCCTGTGGGCACCAAAGTAGAACTCCAACTGCCGCTACTCACATTGGCTACCAGTGTGGCCTGTGCCGTCTGCCAACTCGTGCCGTTCCAATATTGGCTATTGTGGTTCAGCGTGAAATTAACGACGCTGCTATTGATGCCGTTCGTATCTGATGCCGTGCCACTGATGGCAGACAGCGTTGTCACGGTAGCGTTGTTGCCGGGAGAAAGCACAGCAACGCTTGGCCCGGTTTGGTCAATGGTAAAATCGGTGTTCGCGTAAGTCCCGCCATCAATGCCGGAAACATCTACGCCAATTACTTGGAAGCTATAGGTGCCGGTGCCGAAACTCGGTATCGTCACGCTCCAAGCGAAGTGCGCGGAGTTGCTGGCGTTGTCTACTTTCTTGTTGTTGGTGCTGCTGGTGAAGCTTGTAGTGCCCCAGTTGCCAATTGTCCAATCCCACCATTTGCCGTCGGCATTATTGCGCAAGGCCACCTTGACGTAATCCACGCCAAGGTTATCGTCAGCGGCGCCGCTGGCTGCGGTAAAGCTGGCATAGTCTGGGCTGCTGACGGGTGCTGTAATGGTAGCCTTCGGCCCGGTGCCGTCAATGTCGTAATTTCTGAGGGTATACGCTCCTGCATCGTTGCCGGACACGTCTACTGCAATGGCTTCAACGGTGTAAGCACCGCCGCCCAACTGCGGCAGCGAAGTAGTCCAATCGAAGCGCTTGGAGTTGGTGGCACTTTCTACCCTCTTTGTGTTGGTGATCTCGCTGAAACTCGTGCTTCCCCAGTTCTGGGTGTTCCAATTCCACCATTTACTGTCGGTTCTATTGAATAGCGCTATCTTGACGTAATCCACGCCGATATTGTCTTCACCAGTGCCGGTGGCAGTCGTCACGCTACTGTAAGGCGTCGCGCTTACAACGGGCATTGTGATAGTCGTGGTAGGCTTGGTCGAATCGGCTACAGTGAAATCTATATTAGTCAATGAAGCAGAAGTGGTCGTCACGGTTTTGTTGACGGGTGTAAAGGTGCCACCACTCGGAGTGAGGAGAAACCTCCCGGCGGAGGTGCCGGGCAGCGTGTAGTAACCATTGGCATCGGTCGTAGCAGGAACCACTGTTCCCGCAGGATCATAAGTGCCGTAATACTTGGTGACGCCAACGCCGCTGCAATTCACCTTGATGCCGGGAACACCGACACCACCGCTGGTTACTCGCCCGCTTACGCTAATACCCCCACCATATTCGGCACCCATAACACCTTTATCCAAATCGCTCAGGTGAGGATTCGGGCCACCAGCTTGGCCGATTTCGCCATTGGTGAAGTTCCCATCAGTCCAATGGGCATTAGCTGCGGCCTTAGCACGAATGTGAGCATAATAACTATTTCCATTCGTGTCTTTGTATCCGTCATCATACCCGTAATGCATCACCGAATCCCAGTCATAGGCGGCGGTGTTGTAGGAATTGGGCACTTTGGCCCAGTTGATGTTAGTGAGAGGATCAAAACCCGGAGTTCCCGATGTGATAGTAATATATTTATCGCGGTCAGTGCGACATTGTTCGTGTATCATGCCTAAGCAGTGTCCAATTTCATGGGCGCATTCAATCACAGTGGCTTGATTATTCAGGTTTATGACTTGTTGGCCTTTAGTGCGCCCAACGCTGGAGTCCATTGTCCCACTGGCACTATACTTCACGCGCACATAATCGGCGTCACTACTCGTTTTGGCTTCCCAACGAATATCAGCGGCCTTTTGCCATTCAAAGACGCCAGCAAGAAACAAACTTTTAACGTTAGCGGGAACGCTACTATCAAAGAGGTAAGGTATTCTGCCGTTAGGCCACGAAAGGTAGTTATCCCAGTCGAATGCACCTTTAGTTCCTATACCGCTGGGTGATTGGCCCGCCAAATGATCGCGCCATCTTTTTAGGACATCAACCCGAAAACCCATGTCGCCCACATAGGCAATCTGCTGTCCGGGCTTCAACGTTTTGAAAAGCTTATCGTAGGCCTCTACGCTTTTTTTCGTGGTATCTACCGGAGCAGAAGAGCCACTCTGGGCACGAGTTGTAAGCACACCGGGGACAAGCAAAAACAGAGCAGCCATAAGCTGCCCAAACATTTTGCGCTGCGAACATTGGCGCAGTAATTGGACTCGTTGCATCGTGAGCTTCTCCAAAAACAAAATTAATGCGCCATTGAAGCCAAAAACAACGGCAATAAGGCCGCACCACAATGATTATACAATTTGCAGCCTTTATATCATGTCAACTTCATGACAAAAACCAATTTTTAAAAGAATTTTGCGAAAAATAAGGGCAGAATTTATTCTTGGGGGTATTAAACCCCAAAAGAATAAAATAGCCATC
>JANMKN010000220.1:0-5522 GCA_031372065.1 Abditibacteriaceae bacterium
ATCGCCGGGCTGCTCGTTGGCGCCCAGTTGCACGGTTCCCGCAGCGGAAATCGGTTTGGGAGAGCCTGAAAATCGATTTCCGCAGCGGAAATCAACTTTTCAGACTCAGAGCAAACGGATTTTAAGGAGTTTTTATGAAACGAGTTTTGTTAATGGCTGCCGGAGCGATGATTTTGTCCGGCGCGGCGGTGCAGGCCGATTTGCGTTGGACAACCACCATGAAAATTGAAGGTGGTATGATGGGCGGCGCGGGCAGGCCGGGCGGGATGCCCGCCGGCATGAAGCCTATGATTTCCTATACCACTGCCGTTACTGACGGCGCGCAACGTAAGGAAAGCCAAATCGCGATGGGGCCGTTTGCCATCAATGATGCCAGCATCACGCTTTGCGACAAAAAACAGCGCATCCAAATTGATGACGAATTGAAAATTTACACCGTCTCGGAATTGACCGATGAAGGCGGTTTCGTCAACCCGATGGCCGGACTTTCGGGCATGATGGGCAAAATGTTGCCGCCGGGCTTGAAAATTCCGGGTATGCCCGCCGCACCACAAGGTGCGCCCGCCACCGGCAAAATTGTCAGCACTGTTACCGTCGAAGAAATGGGCGCTGAAACCATCGCCGACACGCCGACAAAACATTTTATGGTGACGACGAAAAATGAAAAATCCGGCTGCGCGGGCACTGGCGAAGACACCATGAAAATTGAAGTGTGGTCGGCAGATTTTACTGAACCATTCTTTTGCCCGGATGCCAGCGGCGCCAATCCGGTGCGCGATTTTCAAAAGGTGACTCGCCCCGAAGCGAGCAATTGCAAGATCACTTATGAAATGAAAGGCGACGGCAACGAAGCCTACGGGAAAATCTTTCACGGCCTTGTCATGCGCCTGAAAATTTACGATCCGAAAACCGGCCAACCCGCGCTAACGCAGGAAGTGACAATGATTACGCGCGCCAAGCAGGAAGAAAAACTGTTTCAATTGCCCGAAGGCTATCAAAAAGTCACCGCCGAAGAGTTTCAACAAAAGAAAAGCCAAGCGATGATGCAAAAAATCTTCAAAGGCGGCTTGCCCGGTTTGGGCGGCTGATTTTGTGAAAATTGGCAAAATAAAAAGGCGCGAGAGAATTCTCTCGCGCCTTTTTGTTTGAGATGTGGCAACGCGGCGTGTGTGCCGTTAAGAGCAAGCCCAGCAATGCAAATCCATCAGCTTGCGGAAATCGTCTTCGTGGTTGTGTTCTATCGGCCCAACTTCAATGGAAACCGCAGGCAATTAAGGCTAATTTCGCGCCTTCGTCGGCAAAAAGACGCACCAAAATCAGTCCTAAGCCGCGCGAACCGCTGGTTATCACAACCACGCGGCTTTTCTTGTGCGCTGTTGTTGGTTTAGTTGTCCGTCTTTTCCTTTTTAGACGCTGTAAAGCGGTTCATTGGGGGTCAGCAAATCAAGCAGAGCATTCTTCATTACAACGGCAATCGCCAAGGTTTTATAACCGGCTTCATCGAAAAGAATGGTCATTTTGTCTTCTTCGTAGCGCATGACGGCGCCAGAACCCCATTCGGCGTGACGCACGCGCGCTCCCAAGGGAAACGGGGCATCCGACGATGTGGAGGGCAACAGTTCGGTTTGTGAGGCACCCCGTTTTTTCTTGTGTGGCGCTTTTTTGGTTGCGCTTTGCTGGCTGAAACACACATCGCAATTGCCGCAAGGCTCATTAGAACCTTCGCCAAAATAATTCAAAATAAATTCGCGGCGGCATTTGTGCAGTTCGGCATAGCGTTGTAGCATTTCGAGGCGCGATTTGGCAAAGCTTCGAAATTTATCCTGCGACTGAGCCGCCGAAGCGGCTTCTTCCGGCGAAATCTGGCGCAGCAATTCCAGCGTGCCATCGTTGTTTTCACGCAAGGCGCCGATTTCTTCGAGGCGATGCAGGGCCGCGTGGACTTTGGCAGCGGGCAAATTCATGATTTCGGCGAGTTCCTCTTCGTTTAGCGCGCCGTTAATGCGTGAGAGTGCCTCGGCAACTTGTGCTACATCGTCGGCTTCGAGATGCGTGGCGCCTCCAAAAAAGCGGCGCACTCCTAAATCAGAGGGCGCATAAAAAAGCAGCGCGCGGGCCGGTTTGCCATCACGCCCGGCGCGTCCCACTTCCTGATAATACGCGTCCAGGGAATCACTAATATCGGCGTGAAAAACCCAGCGCACATCCGATTTATCCACACCCATGCCAAACGCGCTGGTCGCCACGATGACGGGAACTTCGCCCCTCATAAAAGCCTCTTGCGCCGAAACCCGGTCACTTTTCTTCATGCCGCCGTGATAGCAAACCACAGATAATTGCGCTTCTGTGAAAATGGCACACAATTCTTCGGCATGGCGCCGCGTCGCGGCGTAAACGATGCCCGGTGCGTCGCCAATTTGCAAGGCTTCCTGCACGGCTTCCAGGAGGGCGATGTGTTTGGAGCCTTCACCGGCAAAGCGCCGCACGCTCAGAGTGATATTCGGGCGATCAAAACCCGATACCAAAACTTCCGGCTTTTTCATGCCAAGTTTTTCGATGATTTCTTGGCGCACGGGCGGCGCGGCGGTGGCGGTAAGCGCCAAAATCGTTGGGCGGCCTAATTTCTTGATAACTTCGCCCAAACGACCATAATCGGGTCGAAAATCGTGACCCCATTCGGTGATGCAATGCGCTTCGTCAATGACGATCAGCGCCGGTTTCGCGCCGGCTAACTGAGCTAACCTTTCATCGTCGCGCAGTTGTTCGGGCGCCAAAAACAAAAAATCAATGCCGCCACCGACAAAGCGCCGCAAAGCTTGTTCGCAACCCGCTTCGCTCAGATGCGAATTGAGCATGGCCGCTTCGCCAACTGTGGCGTTGTCCAGTGTGTCCACTTGATCTTTTTGCAAGGCCAATAAGGGCGATACGATAATCGCCGGGCCATTCAACAAATGCGCCGCAATTTGATAAATCGCCGATTTGCCAGCGCCAGTTGGCATGACAGCCAAGGTATCACGTCCGTTAAGCACGCTTTTGATGGCAGCGCGCTGGGCCGGACGCAAATTTTCATAACCAAGTTTTTCGCGCGCAATGCACGTTAATTTGTCGAATCTGCGTAGCATAAATTCAAACCTGTTGGAAAAACGAAAGATGGCGACAACAGCAGCAATGGACAACTGTTGAGAGTCGCTTCCTTGTGCCAATAGATTTGCAAATAACGAACCAAATAGACGGGATTACTAAAACAATTGCCAACAAATAAAAAACGATATGCTGGTTTTTGCTGCGATTTTCAGCATATTTTTGGGCGCATTAACAAGGACACTTAATCATATTGTGAATTAATTCACGGTTTCCTTTTCAAAGGCTCGTTGTTAAACTGCCCCGCGATTCAAGTCAATACCTGTTGTGGAACCTGTTTCGGGTGTCACGGGATAGGTTTTGCGAAGGGTTTCGCAGATTCTGCGAAATGCCGTTTCTCATGGCTACACCAGCATGGCTACACCAGCAGTAAATTCGTTTTCGATTTCGCCAGTTTCGTCAGCGGTCTCGCCCGAAACTGTCGCGTCTTCACGCGCAGGCAGCCGCAAGTTCGCCTTATATGGTTGGGGCGTGCTGGCGTATTGCGTTTTGGCGATTGTGTGGGGTAGCTTTGTGCGGGCCAGCGGTTCGGGCGATGGTTGCGGCATGAATTGGCCGACTTGTGGCGGCGAAGGTGTTGTGCCGCTTTTTTCGGCGAGTTGGGAAAAAACGGTGGAAGCCAGCCATCGGGCAACCAGTGGCCTCGTTTTGCCGTTGATTTTAATTTTGCTGGTCTGGTCGTATCGGGTTTTTCCCAAGCGCGAATTTCAGGTTCATCCGGCGCGCAAGGCCGTTTGGTGGTCTTTAGCGGCAACGATGGCCGAAGTTATCATTGGCGCGGTTTTAGTGAAAAAAGGTTGGGTTGATAAAAACACCTCAACGGGCCGGGTTTTTCTTGGCATCACGCACCTTGTTACAACTTTTGGCTTGATTACTTCGCTTGCTTTAACGGCGTGGTTTGGCGGAGGCGCAGCGTGGCTGAAAACGCGCGGACAAGGGCCGCTTGCCACAGCGCTGTGGGGCGCTTTGGCGGGCGCCTTATTATTGGGCGTAACGGGCGCGATTAGCGCTTTGGGCGACACGATTTATCATTCGTCCTCGCTGAGTGAAGGTTTGCAGCAGGATTTTAATCCGGCTTCGCATTATCTTTTGCAGTTGCGCGTTTGGCATCCGTGGCTGGCGGCGACGCTGAGTTTGTATTTGATTCTCACGGCGGGCATCGTCACCAAATTGCGGCCTTCGCCGGATGTCATTCGCTTTGCGCGCCTGATGACGGCAGTTTTTATCGCGCAAATGCTGGTTGGTTTATTGAATTTGCTCATGCTGGCGCCGGTTGCGATGCAAATGCTGCATTTGCTGATGGCCGACCTGACGTGGCTCAGTGTTTTAATGCTGTGCGTGGCGGCGTTGTCCGAAGGTGTGCCGCACGCCGAAGTGGCGCAAGACGAAGGTTTGGCGGCGCTTTTAGCCGGTTACAACATCGAAACGACGGGTCGGGCGACTTGGAAAGATTATTTAATCATGACCAAGCCGCGTGTGATTAGCTTATTGCTGCTCACGACAGTGGCCGCGATGTTCATCGCGCAGGGCGCTTTTCCCAACGCGATGCTGATTTTGGCGACGAGTTTGGGCTTTTACATGGCGGCGGGCGCGGCGAATGCCATAAATATGGTGTTAGAGCGCGATCTTGATGTAAAAATGAAGCGCACGGCGAGTCGTCCGACGGTAACGCAAAAAGTTTCCTCGCGCGATGCCTTGCGTTTTGCTTTTTTGCTGGCGCTGGGTTCGTTTTTGATTTTAAATATGTTCGCCACGACAATGGCAGCGCTGATGGCGCTTTCAGGTTTGGTGTTTTATGTGGTGATTTACACCATCATGTTGAAGCGACGGACATGGGCCAACATTGTTATTGGCGGTGCGGCGGGCGCGTTTCCTCCGTTGGTCGGCTGGGCCGCTGTAACTAACAATTTATCGGCGCTGGCGTTGGTTTTATTCGCGCTGATTTTTGTGTGGACGCCGGTGCATTTTTGGGCGCTCGCGCTGCTGATTAAAGAAGATTACGCCGATGCGGGCGTGCCGATGTTGCCTTGTGTGCGCGGTGATCGCGCGACGGTGATCCAAATCGCTGGATACGCGGTTTTGACAGTTTGCGTTTCGCTTGTGCCGTTCTTTTTGCACGGCGCTAATGGAGTGCCTTTGGCAGGCGTGTTTTACATGGGCGTAGTGATGTTGTTAAACGCCGCTTTGTGCTGGTTTAGCGTGCGTTTGTGGAAATCGCCGGAAAAACCGCAGGCTGGGGCGCTGTTTCACTACTCAATGTTGTATTTGGGCTTGCTGTTTGTGGCTTTGGGTGTGGAACGGGCCGGGATTATGGCGGCGGTTGTGCCGATTGCGGCACTGTGGATTTGTTTTGAATTGGAAAAACTGTGTCGAACTGAGGC
>JANMKN010000229.1:0-5275 GCA_031372065.1 Abditibacteriaceae bacterium
GCGTAAGAGGAGTATTTTACGCAAACTCTCTTGCCCGTCCCCAGCGCAGCGGTTTTGGGCGGGCGCCCTTTGGGCAGTGGCCGGGTGAGGGGATCGAGCAGCGACGCTGCTCTTTACTGCGCCAACCATACGCGCGAAACAGAGACTAACGTTTCGCTTCGTCTTGAAACTTCGCCAGCAATTCTTCGCGGCTGAGGACACCTAAATCTTTGCGGCCCCGTTCGCGCAACGAAACTTGACCATTTTCGGCTTCGCGGTCACCAATAACAATCATATAAGGAGTCTTTTGCGATTCCGCCACGGCGATTTTGGCGCCGACTTTTTCGTTGTCGAAATTCTTTTCCATGCGAAAACCGGCGGCGTTTAATTCATCGAAAACCTGCTGCGCGTATTCGTGATGGCGGTCGGCAATCGGCAAAACCGTGGCTTGCACGGGCGAAAGCCAAAACGGAAAGGCGCCCGCGAAATGTTCGATAAGCACGCCGCAAAAGCGTTCCAAACTGCCAAAGGGCGCGCGGTGAATCATGACCGGCTGATGGCGATTGCCATCGGCACCCGTATATTCCAAGCCAAAGCGCTGCGGCAAAACGTAATCCACTTGCACGGTTCCCAATTGCCATTCGCGGCCAATGGCATCATTAACGATAAAATCGAGTTTCGGGCCGTAAATCGCCGCTTCGCCTTCGGCAATAAAGTGTTCCATGCCCAGTTCCTGCACCGCATTTAAGAGGGCGCTTTGCGCGGCGTCCCACGCTTCATCGCTGCCGATGTATTTGGAATTGTCGTTCGGATCGCGCAGGCTAACGCGCGTTGTGTAATTCAAATCAAGGCGCCTCAAAACTAACAAAACCAGTTCGACTTGCTTTTTAAATTCTTCGCCGAGTTGTTCGGGCGCTAAGAAAATATGCGCGTCGTCTTGCGTGAAGCCGCGCACACGCGTCAGGCCACCGACTTCGCCGCTTTGTTCCCAGCGATAAACGGTGCCAAATTCGGCGTAGCGAATCGGCAAATCGCGGTAAGAGCGCTGACTACTTTTGTAAATTGCAATGTGAAACGGGCAATTGACCGGCTTGAGAACGAATTCTTCGGTGACTTCGCCCGCCTCGTTTTTGTGCTGCATCGTCGGGAACATGGATTCCTTATAGGCTTCCATGTGACCCGAAATTTTAAAGAGTTCGGTGCGCGCGATATGCGGCGAATAAACCGGCTCATAGCCGCGTTTTACTAATTCGCCGCGAATAAATTCTTCCAACGTGCGGCGCAGCGTTGCGCCTTTTGGCAACCACAGCGGCAAACCCGGCCCGACTTCGGGCGAGAGAATAAACAGGCCCAGTTCACGCCCCAATTTGCGATGGTCGCGCGCCTTGGCTTGTTCGAGGCGCTCCATGTGCGCGTCCAGTTCTTTCTGCGAAGGGTAGCTGGTGCCGTAAACGCGCTGCAACTGCTTGTTCTTGGCATCGCCGCGCCAAAACGCACCGGACGAAGCCAGCAATTTCACGGCTTTGATGTAGCCCGTGGACGGCAAATGCGGCCCACGACATAAATCCACCCAATCGCCTTGACGATACAGCGTGACTTTTTCATCGGGCGGAATCGCATCCAGCAATTCCAATTTATAAGGCTCATCCAGTTTTTCAAACAGCGCGCGGGCTTCATCGCGCGAGACTTCTACGCGCACAATCGGCAAATCGGCTTTGGCAAGTTCGCGCATTTTGTCTTCGATAGCGGCAAAATCGCTTTCGCCAATCGGAGCCATGTCAATGTCGTAGTAATATCTGTCTTCCAACGGTGGCCCGACAGTCACTTTGGCATCGGGATAAAGCGATTGCACTGCCATCGCCATCAAATGCGTGGACGAATGACGATAAATCTCGCGGCCTTCTTTGTCGTTCCACGTCAGAATTTGCAACTGACAATCGCCCGGCAAAGGACGCGATAAATCCCACGCTTTGCCATCTACAACCGCGCCCAGCGCCGCCTGCGCCAAACGCCGTCCGATTGCTTCGGCCACATCTTTGGGCGAAGCACCGTCTTCAAATTCTCGAACCGACCCATCAGGAAAACTCACGCGCATCATAAAAAACCTCTTCCAAACCACCAAAACAGCCTAACAATTATGGCAAAACGCAGCGCATCGCGGCAAGTTGCCTTGGAGCGCCGCTTCTTTCAAAGCATCACAACGCTTCATGCCAAACACCCATTTCGCGCCGGACTCGCGCCTGCGTTTTTCGATTTTAGATTTATCGCCGATTACACAAGGCAGCACGGCGCGCGGGGCGCTGCATAATTCATTGGATTTGGCGCAACACGCCGAAAAATGGGGCTATCATCGCTATTGGCTGGCCGAACATCATAATATGCCGGGCATCGCCAGCGCTGCAACAGCGGTTGTCATTGGTTTTATCGCGGGCGGCACCCAAACCATTCGCGTCGGTTCGGGCGGCATTATGCTGCCCAATCATGCGCCGCTGGTTATCGCCGAGCAATTCGGCACGTTGGAATCGCTGTATCCGGGTCGCATTGATTTGGGTTTGGGACGCGCGCCCGGCACTGACCAACTGACGGCGCACGCCTTGCGCCGCGAAATGACGCGCAGCGTGGACACTTTTCCAAGCGATGTGCGCGAACTGCAAAATTACTTTGCCGAAGCGGAGGCGCAGCAACGCGTTCGCGCTATCCCCGGCGCCGGTTTGAATGTCCCGATTTGGCTTTTGGGTTCCAGTGTTTACAGCGCGCAATTGGCGGCGCAACTGGGCTTGCCTTTCGCTTTTGCTTCGCATTTCGCGCCCGATTTATTGCTGCACGCGCTGCAAATTTACCGCGACAACTTCCAGCCATCGGAAACACTTTCGCAGCCCTACGCAATGGCGGGCGCCAATGTTTTTGCCGCCGATTCGCAAAGCGCAGCCGAGCGATTATTCACATCAGTGCAGCAATCGTTTGTGAATCTAAGGCGCGGCAATCCCGGCCAACTGCCGCCGCCTTTGGAAGGCCAAGAGCGCCCGTGGGCCGATTTCGAGCAGCAAAATATAGATCACGCGCTGGCGTTTTCGTTTGTCGGAACGCAAGAAACGGTGCGCGATGGCTTGGAGAATTTCATCTCCAAAACCGGCGTGGATGAAGTGATGATAACCGGCATGATTTACGACCATGAAGCGCGCTTGCGCTCGTTTGAATTAGCGGCACAGGCGTGTTCTGCGGTGAATCCTTCATTCGTGCAAATCAAAAGCGCGAGCGCGGCGATGGCGGCTGTTATTGAATAATTCGTCGCGCCGCGTTTGCGCTGTTCCCAACTGTTTTTGATCTTCGGGCGAAAGGTTTTTCACGTCGCGGCAGGCCTCGCTGCAACAACCGTTGTATTTTTCGCGGCACGACGGGCATTGAATGAAAAGCAAATGGCAGGCGATGTTATCGCAGTTGTGATGCGTGTCGCACGCCGCGCCACATTGATGGCAGTGGCTAATAATTTCGCCGGAGATGTTCTCGCCCAACCTGCTATCAAACACGAAATTCTTACCCTTGAATTTGTTTTCCAAGCCTTCTTCTTGCACCTTGCGCGCGTATTCGATGATGCCGCCTTCGAGATGATACACGTTGGCAAAACCGTGATACTTTAAATAAGCGCTGGCCTTTTCGCAGCGAATGCCGCCGGTGCAATACATCACGATGGGCTTGTCTTTGTCGTCTTGCAACATTTGAGCAGCCATCGGTAGTTGCTCACGAAATGTATCGCTTGGCACTTCGAGGGCATTTTCAAAATGACCGACTTCGTATTCGTAGTAATTGCGCATATCCACGACAATTGTTTCGGGTTGCGCCGTTAGCTCGTTGAATTCGTCGGCTTTGAGATATTTGCCGCGATTTTCCATCGAAAACGCAGGGTCTTCGATGCCATCGGCGACGATTTTTGGGCGCACTTTGATTTTTAATACCCAAAACGATTTTCCGTCATCCTCAACGGCGATATTCAAGCGAATGCCGCTTAAAAAATCGAACGAATAAAGATAACTTTTGAATGATTCAAACCGCTCTGTCGGCACGCTAATTTGCGCATTGATGCCTTCGTGGGCCACATAAACGCGGCCCAAAACGCCGAGTTCGCTAAAGCGCTCAAACAGCTCATCGCGCCACGAGGATGGGTTTTCAATCGGATGATATTGATAAAACGACAGCGTAGTGCGCGGCTGCGGGTCGGCTTCGATACGCTTTTTCAATTCGGCCTGTGAAACTAAATTACGAAGTTCGGGCATAAAGATAATGGTCATGCTGCGCTGCCAAATCGGTGGGAGAAGCAGAGTCGTCGGGATACTGCTCGGCGATTTCAAGCAATGCCAGTAAAGGATGCCCGCTTTCTTCTTCAGATTCTTCCTCGACCTGAACGCGCAAAAGGCGACCCTGCGGCAAATCCACCGGTTCATCGGGCACTAAAACGTGTCCATCAAAATGAGCAAAAATCGTTGTCATGGGAATCAGTTTAACTTTCGCGCCAAAGCGCATAAAGTTAAAGCGAAGCTGGTCTTTTTTCAACACACATAGGCCACAGTGCAAGCCCGCTTGAAATTGGCGATTGGGGTGTGAAGGGATAAAATAAAACGCATGAGCATCACCATTGAAAACCCGACTGCCGAAGAAATCATTGTGGCGCTTAAATCACAAATTTCGGCCAGCGAATTCGAGCGCCTGAAAGAGTTGTTGAGCCAAAAAGACGAGGAAACAGCCGCAGAAGAAGAATCTGCATGGCACGCGGCTTCAGCGCATGCCGCCGCACGCTTTTTTGACGAGGAAGAAGCATGACGGCATTGCGCCCCGGCGATGTTGTGACGGGCCTTTTTGCGGGTTCACAGACCGATAAAACGCGTCCTGCCGTTGTGGTTTCAAGCGAACTCTACCATCAAAATCGGCCCGATGTCGTTCTTTGCTTTCTCACTACACAGATTGCCGGTTTGAATTCGCCAACGGATTATGTTCTTCACGATTGGCGCGACGCAGGTTTGAAACAGCCCTCAGCCTTTCGCGCTTTCTTTGTCACTGTGCGCGCCTCGGAAGTCACGCGCATCGGCCATCTCTCCACCGCCGACTGGCATGAAGTGCAAGAGCGCCTCAAAGTGGCGCTTGCGGTTTAAAGGCGCATTTTCGGGGTTTGAGCGTCAGTTTTCCCTTTATGAACGGGGTTTTTGCCAAAACGCTATAGCATTTTGCCGAAATGCTATTTCGTTTTGCCGAAATGCTATTTCGTTTTGCCGAAATGCTATTTCGTTTTGCCGAAATGCTATTT
>JANMKN010000291.1:0-54819 GCA_031372065.1 Abditibacteriaceae bacterium
GTCAATCGTCAATTGTTATGATTTTGCCTATTCGCATTTGGGGCGACCCTGTTTTGACCAAGCGCGCTGGCGCGGTTGACCGTGTTACCGCCGACGAGCGCCGCCTGATTTCCAATATGATTGACACGATGGAAGCCGCCGATGGCGCGGGCCTTGCCGCTCCGCAAGTCGGCGTTTCCAAACGCATTTTCGTTTTCCGGCGCGGCGACGATTTCCACGCGCTGATCAACCCGAAAATTTTGCGACGCGAAGGCAGCAAAATCGGCGACGAAGGCTGTCTTTCCATTCCCGGCGCGCAAGCCAAAGTCGAACGATCCGCTAAAGTTCTCATTTCGGGCCGCGATCAAAAGGGCAAAGCCGTCGAATGGGAATGCGAAGACGGCGAAGAACAAGGCCGCGCCGGTGCCGCTGTGCAACACGAACTCGACCATTTGGATGGCATTCTCTACGTCACCAAATGCGAACCCGACACGCTTTCGTGGCTGATTGAAAGCACCGACGAGGAAGGCGAAGAGATCATCGCGCTGCGCAAAATCACGCCCGATGAAATCCTGCAAGCCTACAAAACGCGCATTTTGCCCAAAGATTTGCACATCTCCGATATGCTCTACGAGCGTGTGATGGGCAAACACACAAAGAAGTGAAAATGCGAAAGGGTGAAGAAGCGCAAAATCGTTTTTCATCAGTCTTTGACAATTTGCTTCGTCTATTTGCCACGACGATGCTGAGTATTTTGTCGGCGCGTTCTTGGAAGAGGAGGATTCTTCTTGCCTTGCTGTTTTTTACTCCACTGATACTGACCGGTGCCCTTCTTGCCAAAATTGAGTTCAGTCTTGAACCTGTTGACATTGGAACTTATAGCGTAAGCGGCCCGCGAACTCCGTGGGTAATCTTTCCTGGCAAAGCGACTGTGCTTGCCGAGTTTGGTGGCTATAAGTTGTGGAAACGCAACGATCCACAATTTGGAATTGGTGGATAATATTGGCAGCGTTTTCGCTGGCGGTTTGGTGGTTTTCATCGCCGAGTAGGAAGTTTCGGCCCAAATGTTGGTCGTTTTTGCTGCCGGAGTGGTAGTTTTGGCCGAAGACTTGGTAGTTTCTGTTGCCGAGTAGGTAGTTTTACCTCCCGACATGGTAGTTTCGGCTGTCGGGCTGGTAGTTTTGCTTGCCGAGTTGGTAGTTTCGGCTCCCGACTTGGTAGTTCTGGCTCAGGAATTGGTAGTTTTCGTTGGCGAACAGGCAGTTTTTAAACCATGAGACTTGTTTTTATGGGCACGCCCGCTTTAGCGGTGCCCTGCCTTGATGTTTTGCGCGAAGATCACGAAATCGCGCTGGTCGTCACGCAACCGGATAAACCCGCCGGGCGCGGCAATAAATTGGCGCCTTCGGCAGTAAAAACGCGCGCGATTGAACTCGGTTTACCCGTTGCCCAACCCGAAAAGGCGCGCGAGGCAGCATTTTTAGAAGAATTGCGCGCCACGCGGCCCGAAGGCATCGCGGTGGTGGCTTACGGACAGATTTTGCCGAACGCCATTTTGGAAATGCCGCTCGAATTTCATCCGCACGGCGGTTGCGTCAATTTGCATTATTCGTTGCTCCCACGCTGGCGCGGCGCGGCGCCGGTGCAGCACGCGCTCTTAAACGGCGACAAAATCACTGGCGTGACGTGTCAGCACATGGCGCAAAAACTCGATGCGGGCGAGATTATTTTGCAGAGAGAAGTGCCAATTTTGCCGGACGAAACCACCGGCGATTTATGGCAGCGCCTGACGCCCATTGGCGCCGACGCATTGCGCGAGGCCATGAAAATGCTCGAAGCCGGAAGCGCGCCGCGCATGGTGCAAGATGAAGCGCAAATCACTTACGCCTCTATGCTTTCCAAAGAAGATGGCCGCCTGAACTGGAGCGATAACGCAGCAAATCTTCACAATCGCGCTCGCGCCGTCAATCCGTGGCCGGGGGCGTGGTGCGAATACCAAGGCGAAGTGCTTAAAATCTGGCGCACGCAAGTTTTGGAAGGCAATTACGGCGGCGCCATTCCCGGCGCGATTTTAAAAGTCGAAGACGAAGCGATGTGCGTGCAAACCGGCGACGGCATTTTGCGCCTTTTAGAAGTGCAAGCGGCAGGCAAACCGCGCATGAATCCCGCCGCGTGGGCACGCGGCCACCATGCCGGTAGTGGAAAAAAATTCGATTAAGGCACATTATGAAACTGAGCGAAGAACAAGTGCAAGCCTTTCGCGAAGAAGGCGTTGTTGTCGTGGAACACGTTGTCGCGGACGACGATTTGGTGCCGTTGATTGCCGCTTATGAAAATTGGATTGATCGCCGCGCGTGGGATTTGAAAGAAGCAGGCGAAATTCGCGATTTGCACGAAGACGAACCTTTTGAAAAGCGCGTCGGTTTGCTTTACGAGCAAACGCCACACATCACCGATGGTCTCGACATCATGCAAGCGCGTTTGCCGCAGATGTTCGATTTTCTGCACAACGAACATCTGCTCGATGCCGTTGAATCGCTAATCGGCCCCGAAATCACTTGCTCGCCGATTCAACATATTCGCGCCAAGCCTCCAGCGAAGGCATCCGGCACTGGTGCGGGCTTTTTCAATGTGCCGTGGCATCAAGATTCAGGCGTGACATGGGACGAAGCGGACAATTCGGAAATCGTTACTTGCTGGATGGCATTGGTGGATGCGACCATCGAAAACGGCTGCATGGAAGTGTTGCCCGGCGCGTGGAAGCGGGGGCATCTCACGCATCAAGCCGAAGGCGGCACGACGATTCGCCCCGATTTGATGCCAGAAATCACGCCGCGTCCGGTTCCGGTCAAAAAAGGCGGCATCGTTTTCATGCATCGCCACACGCCGCACCGTTCGACACCGAACTTTTCCGACCATGTGCGTTGGAGTCTCGATATGCGCTTCCAACCGGCAGGCACGCCAACGGGCCGCCCCTTTCATCCCGATTTTATCGCGCGCAGCGAATCGAATCCCAACAGTGTTTTGACCGATTGGGCGATTTGGGATCAAATGTGGGCCGAGGCTTTAGCCAAGCCAATGCCAACAGCGCATCGTGTGAAATAAGATGAATGCAAAATTTTCGTTTTCACAGCTTTTCGCGGCGCTTTTCCTTGGTGTGGTTTCTTATGCTTCGCAGGCCAATCAAACGATGTGGAATCTCGACCAGCTTTCGCAAGCGCCGAAAACGTATCCCGCGCCGGAGTGGAAAGAAGCCGGAATTGAGGCCCTATTTTACGAGACATTGCCGTGGAAAGGCCAGCCGACGCGCGCGTTTGCGTGGATAGGAATGCCCGAACACGCACCCGGCGAAAAAGTGCCCGCGATGGTTTTGGTGCATGGCGGCGGTGGCACTGCTTTCGCTGATTGGGTTCGTTTGTGGACAAAACGCGGCTACGCGGCGATTGCGATGGACACTTGCGGAAGTCTGCCGGGCGGCGAGCATGGCAAGCGTCCGCGCCACGAATTTGGCGGCCCGCCGGGTTGGGGCGGTTTCGACCAAATTGACGGGCCAATTGAAGACCAATGGACATATCACGCTGTCGCCGATGTCATTTTGGCGCACTCGCTTTTGCGCTCACAGCCCGAAGTGGATGCCAATCGCATTGGCATCACCGGCATTTCGTGGGGCGGTTATTTAACGTGCATTGTGGCGGGCGTAGACAATCGTTTTCAATTTGCCGCGCCGGTTTATGGCTGCGGTTTTCTCGGCGAAAATTCGACGTGGAAAGGCGCACTGGACGGCATGAAAGAGCGCGGCCAAACGTGGCTGAAACTGTGGGATCCGTCGGTTTATTTGCTCGACGCCAAAATGCCGTTTTTGTGGGTGGATGGCACCAACGATTTCGCGTATCCGCTGGATTCGGTGCAGAAATCTTATCGCGCCGCGCCGGGAACGGACACGCTTTGCACCAAACTGCGAATGCCGCACGGCCACGGCGGGCCGGGCGAAAATCCCGAAGAAATTCATGCCTTTGCCAACACCTTTCTAAAAGGCGGCGCACCGCTGGCGAAAATCGAAAAGTCAGGTCACGACGACAAAACTGCGTGGGCCACTTTCACAGCGCAAACGCTGATTGTTAAAGGTGAATTGCTTTATACCAAAGCCTCAACCGGCCCTTGGCATGAGCGTTTGTGGGAAACCGCGCCCGCGCCAATCGAAAACAACAAAGCCAGCGCACCTTTACCCGATGGCGCAGTAGCGTGGTTTTTTAATCTCACTGACGAGCGCGGTTTAATCGTCAGTAGCGAGATGGAGCAAAGGTAATCGTAGACAGTTCAATCTCTTTAAGCCGCTGGCCCCAATGTAATGAAGGCGACGGATGGGCTTTGCAGCGTTAGCGAAAGCAGATTCCATTCGCCCAATTGCGCGCCGTCGTTGACTGGCGTCAATTCGTGTTTTTCGTCCACAAGGCGCACCGATTGAATGGCGGCTTTGGGCCACGGCAAACCTTCCAATTTAAGGCGAAGCGGGTTTTGCACTGCGATATAATTGCTCACCAAAATGCTGGCTGTTTTTCTATCGGTGGCGAGTCCGGCAGCGACAGCAAAGCCACTTGGCACCGCGCCGCTGACATGAGCGCGTTCGGGCGTATCCAGCAAGCGGCGAAAGGCCAACATTCCAAAGTAATTTTTGTAGGGCACGCCGCTTTCATCGAATAATCCCCATCCGCCCTGCTCGCCATGAAAAAACGTGGCGCCGTCAACGGGCGCATCTTGCAAGCCGATTAACACTGCCGCGTTATAAGCCGCCGCTTCGGGGCCAACCATGCGTTCATACCAGCGCTGGCGCACTTTCGCATCGGCAGTGCGCGAAATCGGCCCCCAATCCCAATCGGGAATACAGCGCCATTCGTCCAAGTAGCTTTCCGCTTTTTCAAAGCCATATTCGTTCAGCATCCGGCGAATATGATGGGCGCGTGTGGGCAGTTCATTGGGATTATTATGAGCCGAATAACAATGCCACGAGAAAAAATCGAGTGGTAATTTTTCGCGCTGACAGGTTCCCAGAAAACCGGTCAAAATCGCCGATGGTTTCAATTGGTCGCCCATTAAATCGCCAGTGATGCCGATGCCGGGGCCACCAATCATCAAATTGGGAAACGCGGCTTTTAGAGCGCGCGAAACAACCGTGTAAAAGGCGAAAAACTGCTCATCGGTGCCTGTCCATTGGGCCGGACGCGTTTCCGGCTCGTTCCAAATCTCCCAGCGGCGAATGCCATATTGAAAACCGTTGGCCCAACCTTCGTTGTAATGCCGTATGATGCCTTTGGCGGCCTCGGCCCAGCGCGCCGGGTCTTTGGGCGGGTTGACAAAACGCTTAATCGTGGTGTGTTCGATGGTTTCGCCCAGACGAAACAAAATCTCCGAACCCGTTTCCCGAATCGCCGCGATATATTCATCGGTCATGGCGAAATCGTAGTTTTCAGGTTTCGATGGGTCGGCATTCGGGTCGGGAAAAACGACGTGCATATCCACCACGTCAGGAATCGGCCAATGGCAATCGTGCGTGCGTGTCAGCGGCACGCCCAGTTCGCGATGCGCCGCGATGACATCCACCAAACCGCCCGCTCCCAGCGGCCCTTTATTGACACCCTGCAAAGCCTTAAAGCGGCTGACCGGCGTGCGAAAATCAACGATAGGCGCCTCGGTTTCTGCCGCCGCTGCCGAACGTGCAATTAAATTCGTCGGCACCGCTGCCAATGCTGTTACACCCGCCACTTGTTTTAAAAACTTTCTGCGATTGCTCATTTTGTTTTTCAATTATCCTTTTTCCGTTGCCTCATCAAACTTCCAATCAGCGCAATACCCATGAGGGCAAAAAGAATCAGCGTCGCCAAAATCCCAATCGGCGTGCGCGCATTATTGGAAAGTGCAATCAGCAGAATATCCAGAGACGACATAGGCCCCGAATAAATAGGCCCACCAGCATAAGCCATAATCCAACGTGGCACAATGACCACAGAAACATTGTGCCCGCAAAGAGTAAGACACTGGCTAAGGCCAGAAACATTTGCAAGATTTTCACAAAATCATCTCAACTCACGCAATCACTTCTTGCAATTCCTGACCGTCTTTTAAAATCTGCACTTTATCAGAAACTAACTCGCCGACATCGCGCACTTCCAATTTTTGCAGGCGAATCTGGCCGCCGCGCACCTGCAAATGAACTTTGTAGCCTTTGGCGTTTGGCTCTTGCGAAAACGTGCCCCACGCCTCGCCGGTTGACCAAAACCACGTTGTTTTTTGCGGCGCGGCATCGAAAATCATTGTGCCCGTCACGGCAGAGTATTCAAAGCCGGTAAAAGCCAAAACTTCGGCCCAACTCGCCATCGCGCGGGCGTAATGATGGCCGCATTCGGCTTCATCGAACGGACTGCGCTTGCGCCCATCGTAGCGCTCGCGGATGGCGCTTATCACTTTTAAGGCGTCGTCGGTTTGACGCTCGTAAATCATGTGCGCAGCGGCAGTGTGTTCAAAGCCTGTCATCACTTCGTTGCAATACGGAAAAGGCCGCTGAGGTCGCCGCCCACGCGGATAAGTCGCCATCAACATGGCGCCTTCACCCGCCAAAACATAAGAGCGCATATGGTTAAAATGGCCGTGCAAATCGCTTTGAAAATTGTATTTCATCAATGATTTCAAAGTGCGTTGCACGTTTTTCGGCTTCAGCAAATAACCCAAGCCACAAACGTGTGCGAAGCATTGTCCGACCAGTTGATCTATCAAACAACCGGCGCCCAGTTGCAATTCCGGCTCATCAAGATTTTGCGCGCCCATGTTTTCGTGGCGCAAGCCAAGCGCGATTTTGGTGTTATGCGGCGGGCGAATTTGGTGCTCGTAATACTCGCCGTTGAACAAATGCTTATCAATCCACGCGCTGCCGTTTTCGGCTAAGGCGCGACATTTTTCGGCGAAATCGGCTTCACCCAAATAGCGCGCCATTTCTTCGCAGGCACGCAAGGCGCCCAAATACCACGTCCCCATTTGCGGATTGGGGCCGTAATATTCCACATCCATTGTGTTGTGCTGACAGCCTTCCATCACGCCATCGCAATCGGCGTCCCAACCGCCGGGAATCCAGCAAAACTCCAAACTATCTTTGGCTTTGGGCCAGAGATTTCGCAGCATTCCATCGTCGCCGCTCAGTTGCCAATCGCGGTAGAGTTTCATCAGGCATCCCATTTGTCCATCGGCAGCAGCCAGTTTCCAATCGGGCGCGGCAGACAGCGGTAAGTCCACGCGAAAATCCATGCGGCCCGCTTCGCGGGTGGCCTGAGAAAATTCGATTTCGCGCATCGAACGCGACAAATCGCCGAATAAAAACGCCGTCGCTTGCTCGTAATTCCAAACGTGCGTGCAAGAACCGTGACAGCAGCCGCCCTTATCGGAGCAGCCTTCCCAACCCCAAAAGCGCCCGTCGGAGGTGCGAAAACACGTCTGTGTGCGCAGCGTGCTGGTGTTGAAAAGCGCGGCCTCTTTGACGACTGCGGGCAAATCGCTTTCGCAAAAAGCGCTCACCCAATTCAGCGTTTCATTTTCGAGTTTGGCAAGGCGCGGCGCGGTTTTTTCGATTGTCTCCCACGCATCAGCGAACTTTGTCGCGTAATAGTTGCCGACAGTCGCTTCGCGCGGGCCTGTCCACGTTTTGCGATTGGGAAAGTGCCACGCCAATACAAAAGTAATCGCTTGCGATTCGCGCGGCGTGAGTTTGATTTTGGCGCACAATGAAGCCGTTGGATCATTGACAGTTGATTCGCCGTTTTCCAAATCGCCATCTTCGGAAAAATCATCCCAAAAATCCAGCAGCGAATCACCCCAATTGTAGTTCGCCCACGCCGTGCGATGCGTCACTTTTTTCGCGTTTGTCGCAATCGCCATTGTGCCGAACTGCTCGGATTCGGGCGCGACGCCTTCGGACGATAGAAACACGCCTTGCCATTTGCCTTTGCGAAATTCGTTGCGGTTTTTGTCGGACTTGCCGTTGCTGCCATCTTGCCCGATGAAATTCGCCAGCGAAAAGCAAAGCGCGGTTTCGAGCGGCTTGTTGGTTTTATTGGTCAGCGTCCAGCGAAAAACCGCAAGTGGCAAGCCGCTGCTTTGGGAGTCGCCAACTATCATCGGATTAAAGGCTTGCAAGCGCGCTTTCACGGGCACAGCCGTATCGGACAAAACCACTTGACCGAAAGGATAAGCCGCTTCAAAAGTGCAATCGCGAAAGCGCGGCAGCGAATGGTTGGGCAAAGCGCAGCCAAACGCGCCTTCGTAATCTTCGGGCGCAATATCGCCTTCGAGACAGCGCGTGATGGCTTCATTGCCTTCGGGCTTGGCCCACAGCGCGAAAAACGCGCGCGGCGTAAAGCCTTTAGCCGGGCGATTGACAATTTCCCAGTCACGCAAATCGCCGCGCCCGCCCAGCGAAATCGTCCCCGTCCCGATGCCGCCCAGCGGCAACGCCACGCGGCGCAAAAACGCGCCTTCATACGTTTTCAAAACCGGCCAGTTTGCCATGTATGTTCCTGATTGTCCTTGATGTTGCAGCGGAGTTTTAACGCAAATCTACTTGGCGGGCGCCGAATAAATCGTCTTGGGCGTCCAATTCGGCGATGACTTCGGGCGGCACCGGGCCGTCGAGATTGAGCACCATAACAGCGCGCTCGCCCACGGCGGTGCGGCCCACTTGCATTCCCGAAATGTTGACGCCCGCTTTGCCGATGAGCGTGCCGACGCGACCAATCATGCCGGGCTTATCGGTGTTGGGAATCATCAAAAGCGTGCCTTCGGGCCGCACATCCACGCGCAAGCCTTGAATCTTCACAATGGTCGGCTCTTTTTCATTGAAAATGGTGCCGTCCACCTCACGCGTGCGCTCGTGCCCATCGTCGTTGCGCACCACGCGCGTTTCGACAAGATTAGCGTAATCGTCGCTGCGATCACATTTGATTTCGGTAATCGTCACGCCGCGCGATTGCGCCAAAGTCGGCGCGTTGACATAGCTGACAGGCTGCTCGAACGAGCCTTGCAGCAAGCCTTTGAGAAAAACGCGCGTTAAAACACCTGTATCATAGGTGCTTAAATCGCCGCAATAGCGCAGTTCGACGCTTTCGAGGCGACCATCGGCAAGAGCGCCTTGAATGCGGCCCAATTTGTCCATCAGCGGCAAAAAGGGCGCGACGAACTGGCGGCTTTCGGGCGGCAAAGCGGGCAAATTGACCGCGCTTTGCGGCGGATTTCCCGCGAAAACATCGGCGATTTGCCGCGCCACATCTAACGCCACTTCGCTTTGCGCTTCTTCGGTGGATGCGCCCAAATGCGGCGTGAGAACCACATTCGGCAAATCGCGCAGCGGCAAATCTTGCGGCGGCTCTTGTTCGTAAACATCCAAGCCCGCGCCGCCGAGCTTGCCACTTTTCAAGGCTTCATAAAGCGCGGTTTCATCAATAATTCCGCCGCGCGAGCAATTAATCAAAAACGCGCCGTCTTTCATGCGCGCCATGCGTTCGGCGTTGAAAAGATGCTTGGTATCTTTGGTCAGCGGCGTGTGAATTGTAATAAAATCGGCGCGCTCGCAGATTTCGTCAATGGTCAGCGCTTCGATGCCGAGGTCTTTGGCGCGCTGTGTGGTGAGAAACGGGTCGTAACCCAAAACGTGCATCCCAAAACTTTGCGCGCGTTTGATGACTTCGCTGCCGATGCGCCCGACGCCGATAACGCCGAGCGTTTTGCCCAAAACCTGCGTGCCCATCAGCGACGAGCGTTTCCACTGGCCCTGCGCCATGCTTTGCGTGGCCGGCACCACATTGCGCACCAGCGACAGCATCATACCCAGCACCAGTTCCGCGACGGCGATGGTGTTGCCGCCCGGCGAATTCACCACAATCACGCCGCGCTCGGTGGCCGCTTCGACATCAATGTTGTCCACGCCGACACCGGCGCGTCCGATGATCTGCAACTTCGTCGCGGCTTCGAGAACCGCGCGCGTAATCTTGGTGGCCGAACGCACCATCAGGCCATCATAATCGCCGACAATGGCGACTAATTCGGCTTCTTTGAGGCCGGTTTTAATATCAACTTCGGCAGCGTTACGCAAAATCTGCACGCCATCTTCGGCAATGGCGTCGCAAATGAGAACTTTAGGCATGGGAAAATCTCGCTTGTGAATTTTTGCACAGTGTAACAGCCAAAGCCGTTAGCGAGAACAACCGCGAACGCAAAGAATTCAATGATTTTATGGCGCGTTGCCCTATAGAACTTCGGCTTATTCTCATGAAGAATCAAGCTCATATAGCGCTTAACGGATTGCAGGCTACAACAGGCGGAGCTAACGCTCTCTTCCAAACAAGGTGTTCCCTTTTAATTTTCGACTGCCCGTTTGGAAGAGGGCGCAGCCCCGCTTATGTGATTTGTAGCCAACAATCCGTTAAGCGCTATAATAAAGAGAAAACGCGCAGGGAGGATTCCCTTCGCGTTTTCGTTTTGCAACCCTGCCGCTGACGCTTACGGATTCGACGGTGTTGTTTGCCCGCCTTGTTGGGTCGGGCCAGTGATTTGATCCAGCAGGTCAACCTGCTCGGAGCTTTGCAGCAAGCCGCGCAGGGCTTTGAGCGCCGCTTGATTTTTCACATCTAACAAGTGGCCTTGCGCGTCCAGTTGCTCTAAAATGGGCTTGATTTCCTTGATGAGGTCATCCAGTTGCTTGACCAAATCTTTGAGGGTATTGGTCAGCGTGGTATAGCCCGCCATTTCGATGCCCGGCAAGTTTTGAAACGCAGTGTTCAACTGTGCCATGACGCTGAGTGTGTCCACCGCGCGACGGATGAGTTCATTGATTTCCCAATCCGTAAACTTGCGGTCATAATCTACAAAAATGTCTGCCATCGTCCTTTTCTCCTGCCAATTATAGAATGCGCCGGGACAAACGTTGCGGCGGTTGCGACCCCATTTTGCCATCAATTCCTACGTCAGCCATATACTAACCCGCATTTGGCAGTCACTTTTTGAGAAAATTCACGGCACTTTGCGGAAAAGTGACTGCACTTTGGCAAAAGTTGAGTCAACTTTCTCCAAAGTTGACTCACCTTTTTGCTTTAGGCACCCAACTTTGCCCAAAGTTGACTCACCTTTTTGCCTTAGCCACTGACTTTTCGCCAAAGTGCCGTGCCTAAAACCCAAAAGTCAGTGACATTTGCCCAAAAGTGTGTGCCTTCGGCCTTTTTAGACGTGTTCTCTACCCAAAAAGAGGGTATTTCCCCCTAAAAACGCCCCAAATTCCCTCTTAACGGGTAGATTTACTGCCTTTCCTATACGGTCAACGCGAAATCGGGCTTGCAACAGACATTTTTACTATTCAGAACCGCCGCTGTCAACCTAATATTTTTTCGACTCTTTACGTCTCGCCGAAAGGTGAAGGGCGCGGCACATTCAGGATTTCTTATCCTCTTCCGTCATTGGATGCAACAGAGTCATAAACTCATCGAAGGAATCGGCAATGGGATAGAGATTGGAATAATCATAAGGGGCAGTCGCCCTATCTGAAAGCCAAAAGTGAATGGTGCCTTTGCGTGGCCCATCTAAAAATATACATACTTGATTCCCCGCACGGTCACATGCAATGGGTAACAATTCGGGAGCGATGACCATGTTATTCAAGTCACCTTGGTAGCACAGTAGCAAATCCAAGGTCGAGCCGATTTTGAACCCATAAAACATACCTAAGGACGCAGAAGTCACCAAGTCAGGACGGCGTTGAATGGGATAATAAACTCCGAAGAACGTATAGCCACTGAACTTTTTGAGAAATTCGCGATAATCCATTGGCAAAGAATAGCCAATAGATTGCTCAAATGCTTGTAACTCCTCTTCGGACAAAAGGACGGGTTGTTGTCCTATCCCAACTGAATAGGACTCTCCCGCCAATTCTTCAATTCTTTGCCAGTAGCGATTCATGTCGAATTACGCACTTTTTACTTCGACCGGCGTTGTTCCTCTTCAGTTATCGGATGTAACAAATGCAAGAACGCCTCGAACGAATCAGAGATCGGGTAAAGATACGAATAATCAAGACGATTCACAGCGTCTTCGCTGTAAAACAAATGCACACTGCCTTTCTTCTCACCATCCAAAAACAGGCAGATCGCATCGAAGCCGCCACCCTCATCTGTAATTGGCAGCAACTCCGGCCCGATGAGTTGTTCATCTACATAATTATGATACCGCGTCAGCAAATCCATCATCGAAGAAAAAGGAAATATTCCGTAAAAGGTGTCAACGGCACCGAGAGTTCGTCCATCCGGTATGTTTGCAAGGCGATAAACGATCTCATTAATAAACCCGTAACCACCAAACTCCTTGAGGAACTCACGATAGTCGTCTGGCAACGCATAGCCAATCGTCTCCTCAAATGCCTTGAGTTGCTCTTCCGAAAGCGTGACATTGGGTTGTTTCTCTGTGTGAAGAAAACGCCCACCCAACTCAGCTACTCGTTGCGCATATCGATTCATGGGAAATCACTCCACTTTCACTTTGCCAACTGTTCAATCGCTTCGGCTAATTGCAAGCGTTAGACGCGAATTATTCAACCTTGTCGCTTTTCCTCGTCATTTATTGGGCGTAACATTTGGATGAACTCATCGAACGAATCAGCGATGTGATACAGATTCGAGTAGTCGTAAGGAAAATCGAATTCCTCTTCGTAAAACAGATGGACAGTGCCCTTTTTGTCACCGCCCAAAAACAAACATATAGGGTCGTGGTCGCCGCCTTCATCCATAATTGGCAATAGTTCTGGCCCCATCAACTCATTGTCTACAAAGCTGTGATGCCGCATTAGTAGATCAAATGGTGAAGAGGCGATAACACCGTAAAATGTGCCAACTCCCCACCATGTTCGCCGATCTGGCATATTTGCAAAAGAAAATACGGTATCCCAAAAACCATAACCACCATAGTCCTTGAGAAACTCTCGATAGTCTTCTGGTAGGGGAAAACCAATCTCTTTTTCCAATTTTTGGAGTTGTTCTTCTGAGAGTGTGACGGGCTGTGTCCATCCCTTACCAGAGAAAACTCCTCCTAATTCAGCAACGCGCTTTTCGTATTTGTTCATGTGAGATTCACCTTTCAAGTCATCAATTGCTCAATCGCTTCGGCTAATTGGAGGCGATAGGTTTTGAATTCGGCGACGGGCCATTTGGCGTTGTGGTCGCGCTCGCCGAGTTTGAAAGCGTTCAGTTTGTCGTCCAGCAGTTTGCGCGCGGCGTTGGCTGTCGGATAGTTTGGCTTTTCACGAAGCAAGCGCGAAAGCGTTTGTATATAACGATAATCGTCCACGCCTTCGCGGATTTCGCGCTCGAAATGGATGGTCGGAATTAATTCGCCCTCGGCGTTGGCCGAACACCACGCGAAATCATCTTCGCGGCTGTCGAGGGCGTAATAGGGGTCGCCCGCCGAGGCATTCCAGTGCCACGAGAGGCGAAACTTCATGCCCGCTTGCCCCGCTTTGAACATATAAGTGCCAAACGTCCAGCGATTGCCGCCGTTGTAAAACGCCCACTCGCTGCCCGCGTTTTGAATGGCTTTAATGGACGCCTCGCTGTGCCCGTTTAAGTTGGCGATTTTTAGCGCCTTGGCTAATTGCAAATGCGGGTCGTTGCCGTCGCTCGTTTCGGTGCTGGTGGCGCCGGTTGTCCACAATGTCGGCGGCGCGGCTTCGCGCCACGCTTTGGCGTTGGCGATGGATTTCGGCACGGCATCGCCCAATGGCTCATCAGCCAAATTAAACGCGACGGGCAGCCAATTGGCGGCTTTGGCGTGGGCGTCCACGACAGTCAAAACGGCGCGCAGAAAATCGGCGTAATTGGCGAATCCGGCTTCTTTCATGGCGTTTTCGTCCACAAAATAATTGTCGAAGCCACCAATGCCGCCATTGTAATTGACGACCACGTTTTTGAAGTCGAGGGCTTTGGCATCGTTCATTTCGCTGTCGGCCTTGGTGAAATCAATTTGCGGCACGCGGTTTTGCCAGCCGCTAATGCGCAGCGTCGGAATGCCGGAAAAAGTCGTCAGGCCGTAATCGCGCAGTTTCGTTAGAGATTTGCGAAACATTTCGCGTTCGTAGTCGCCTTTTTCCTCCCCACGCCAAGGTAAATCAATGCTCGAACCCCACGGGCCAGCGGGCATATTTAGTTCATCCAATGGCGTGGCAAAAAGGCGCACACTTAGCGGCAAAATCTGCATTTTGCCATCGGCGAAGGTGATTTTAATTTGGCCCCGATAAATTCCGGCGCGCACCGTTTTAGGAGCGCGCAAAGTCAGCCAAAACGTCGTTGTCACGTCTTTTTTCAAGTTTGCGCTGCTTTTGGGCATCACATAACGCGGCGCAATTGTATAAACGGTGCCTTCCATCGTGACGCGGCTCAGGCGATGCGACACCACGCCACTTTGAATGGCCGACGCGGGCAAAATGCCACTGGGCGAAGTTAAATCAGAAACCGAAATTTTCGCTTCGCCCAAATCGCGCAGCGGCAAAACCGAAACGACAATCGGCTCCCTTTCGCCCGCCGACGCGAAAATATCCAGCGGCTTATTGATTTCCTCGCGGCGCGGGACGGCGTTGACAGGCACATCTTCCATCCAATCGCGCACGAAAGTCACAAAACCGGCGTTTTGCTCTGGCGGCGTCGGTATAAAAGCCGGAATCGCGCCTTTGCTGTCGCGGTTTCCCACCGGGTTAATGCGCTTGAAATAGTTGTCGAAATAAAAGCGCCGCCGCTCTTGCAAATTCTTTAAATATTGCTGGCCAGACCCCCCTTTGTCCCCCCTTGGTAAGGGGGGATTAAGGGGGGGGTCGGCAGGATAAATCACCAAGGCCGAAACCGAATTGGCCCAGTTTTCGCCGAGAAATTCCAAAAACAACTGGCCGTCTTTCACTTCAACATCAAACTCTTTTTCGCCAAAATATGGCTTCTGATATTTGTCAAAAGTGTTTTCGCCGAGGCTGTCTTCCACATCGGCAAAGCGAAAATACTTTTGCTTGAAGCGCGTCAAATCCATCGTATCGCGCACCACTTCGAGGCCGTTGGCTTTGACGATGCGCTGCGTGTAAACCTGATATTCGCCCCAATAACCCGATGGATTATCCAAGTTCACAAAGACGTGATATTTGCCGTTGGGCACGTCAAGGGCGAAGCCGCCTTTTTCGATACAGATGAAATTTTGATACAGCGGGTCGGGCTGCAAAACATCGAAAGCGCGCCAAATTTGCGCGTCTTTCAAGCCATAGCCGCGCCCTTTAGAATAGGTCGTCGCAGGCGTAACAGCCTCAAAGCCGCGCAGCGGCGGCGAAGTGCCCGGCCCGAATGAAAAAGCGCGCAAACCAGGCACTTTTACGCTGTCGGACAAATCGCGTTCAAGGCGCAAATTATCGAAGAAAAGCGGCGCTTTGGTATCTTCTACAATGAAGACAAAACGCGTGATGCTATCTTTCAATAAGCCCCGTCCGGGCCGACTTTTTTCGCCGACATAAAGATCGGTGGGCACTATTAAAGTCGAAGCGCCCGGTGGCACAACTGTCGAATAATTAACGCGCGTCCAATAATCTTTGGTGTCTTTGTCGCGGATTTCGATATTCACTTTCGCTGGCTCATCGCCCACGTTGAAAACATCGCTCTTGAAAAAGTCATAACCGCTCCAATTTTGCGCGGTTTCGAGCGAAGCGTAACCTTTATCAAGTTGCAGCGCATATTGGCCGTTTGTGGCGTGGTTTTGCACCACGGACGCCGCATCGCTGGCGCTCCACGGCGCAAGTTTGCCATCTTCAAAACTGGTAATGTTTTTTATCGGCGGGCCATCAAAAGCCGCTTCGGTTTTCAAGTCGGCGCCGCACGCATAGCAAGTTTTCCACTGCGGCATATTGCGATAGCCGCAGTCGGGACAGGCCACAGCATTAGCGGCATCCAACGGTGCAGGCGGCGCAATCGGCTTTTCTTCGGCGCCCAAAACAGGGCCATTGGTCAGCGGCGTTTTGTCATCCACTTTCACCAGTTCGGCATCGTCTATCCATAATCTGCCCGGCACATGAAGGCCAATGCGAAAAACCACTTCGCCTTTTTTGGGCACATCTTTGACGATGGAAAGGCGAGTCCAGCCAAAAGTGCCGGACTTTTTCAGTTGCGCATATTCTTCATCCGCAAAGTTCACATCTTCGCTGTAGCCATATTGATGAACGCCGACATCAAGGCCACGAATAAAGCACGAAAAACGATAGCGGCCCGGTTCGAGAGTGACAGCGGGGCTGAAAAGGCGAATTTTGCCGCCTTGCGCGCCGCTGATTTCGGCGCTGCTTTTTCCCGAATGCGCCACTTTGCCGACGCGAAATTCCGGCGCGCCGTCGTAAATCCAGCCGCTCCATTTGCTAAACGGCACGCCAAACTGGTTTTTCTCTTGCGTGGCTTCAATTGAAGGGTCGGGCAGCAAATTGCCGGGGCCTTGCGCGGCCAAGCGGCAGGAAGCCATTGTCAAAGCGGCGGCAAAAATTAAAAACAAACGTGTGCTAAAATGTCGCATAATTTCATCTACCAACGCGTGAATCGGCAAAAAGCCGCGCTCTTTTGTCAGACAATGAGGGACGCGCAACGGCGCGGAATTTTTTGGGGAACAAAACAACATGATGCGACGCGAATTTTTGATGGCGGGCATGGGAACTGTGGCTTTGGCCGCTTTAGCAAACACCAATGTAGTGACAGCAGCACCAACCGTGCCGAAATTGGCGCCGCGTTTTGGCGATGGGCGCGATTGGTGGTTTGGGAAGCGATTTGGCCTGTTTGTGCATTGGGGTTTGTATGCCATTCACGGCCTGCACGAGCAGGAACAATGGCGCTACAAAGTGCCACGCAGAGAATACGTCAAGCTGGCCCAGCAGTGGAATCCAATCCATTTTAATCCCGACGAATGGCTCGATTTAGCCGAAGCCGCTGGCATGAAATACATTTGCCTGACGACCAAACATCACGACGGCTTTTGTCTGTGGGACACAAAGTTGACGAGCTACAACACCATGAACACGCCTTATGGCAAAGATATCGTGAAAATGCTGGCCGATGCCTGTCATAAGCGCGATTTTCCGTTGTGTTTGTATTATTCGATTGCTGATTGGCATCAGCCGAATTATCCCAATCAAGGTCGCCATCACGAACTGCTGCCGCAAGCGGGCGACGAGCCAGATTTACCGAAATATATCGAATTTTTGCGCGGCCAAATCCGCGAACTTTGCACCAACTACGGCGAGATTCACGGTATTTGGTGGGATATGAACGTGGACAAGCACGTTGACCCGACGATTAACGCTATGATTCGCCAGTTGCAGCCCAAAGCCGTCATCAATGATCGCGGCTACGACGCGGGCGATTTCGGCACGCCGGAACGCGATTTCAGCGCCAGCGGCGAAGAGTTGCCGTCGTTTGAAAAACGCACCGAAGCCTGCCAATCCATTGGCAGCGAAAGTTGGGGATATCGCAAAAACGAAGATTATTACAGCGACCGCCATTTACTGCGGAGCATTGATAAATACTTGGCGCGCGACGCCAATTATTTATTAAACGTCGGCCCGCAAGCAGATGGGCGCATTCCCGCTGAAGCGCAAGCGATTTTGCGGCGCATCGGCGCGTGGTATGGCCGCGTCAAAGAATCGCTTGAAAATGTGCAACCGGCTTCGCACTTGACGACCAATAAAAACGTTTTGCTGACGCGCCGCGATAATAACCTTTATGTGCATCTGCACAAAGACGCCCTCACCGAAGCCATAAAACTCAAGCCGCTGACCATCACCCCACGCCGCGCCACTCTTTTAAACAGCGGCACACCCGTAGATTTTTCGCTGGACATGGCCCCCAGCGATCACATCGAAGGCAAAGGCTACCTGCGCCTGCGCAATTTGCCCGTCAACGAAATGGCGAACACAGTTCTCGTGGTCAAACTTGAATTCGACAATCTGCCGCAAACAACGCAAAACGAAGCCGCGCCGGGAGCCAATGATATTACGCGACGTTAAGCAAACAAAGCAAGAGTCATTTCCACGAATTTACAGTTTCCCACAGATTGCAACATTAAATGGCAACGTTTTGATTTGATCCGCTAATCGCCGCGTAGCTTCATCGCGCCTAATCCTTCCTGAATTGGTGACATAGCTTACACTTTTGGTTCAAAGATTCTAAAATTGCACGCATTTACAATGGGAGGATACATCTCGGCGGTTATCGCTGTGGCGGCCATGACGGGCTTAATTGCCGTTGTGCCCGGAGCCGACCACACGGCTAACGTGTCCTTACTTTATTTATTGGTTGTCATGGGAGCGGCTCATTGGTTGGGCCGAGGGCCGGCAGTCTTGGCTTCGCTCTTGGCCGTGTTGTCGTTCGATTGGTTCTTCGTGGAGCCACGCCACGCCTTTACAGTCACAAATCCCGCCGAATGGCTGGCGTTAGGGGTCTTTTTAGTGACGGCGATGGTGATTAGCCAATTCACCGCGCTCATCCGCCAACGCGCCGTAGTAGAAGCCCAAGCGCAGGCTTTGACCGAAGCCGACCAGCTCAAGACGGCGCTGCTTTCGATGGTTTCACACGATTTTCGCAGCCCACTCACTTCTATTAAAACGGGTGTTACCGCGCTACTTCAGGAAGGCGCGCCTTGGGATGCCGATACTCAGCGAGAATTATTGTCCGGCATCAATCAGGAGACAGACCGCCTGAACCGCATGGTTGGAAATATTCTCGCACTTTCACGATTAGAAGCCGGAGCGTGGTGCCCGCAATGCGAAACGGTTTCTCTGGCCGAAGTGGTGGGAGCCGTCCTCGATTCGTTTAAAGACGACGACAATCGTCGCATCAGCGTTGCGTTGGAGACGGCACCCAGCGAAGTTTGTCTCGATATGGTGCAGATTGTTCAGGTGTTGCACAATCTTCTGGAAAACGCTTTGAAGTATTCGCCTTCAGGTAGTCCCGTTTACCTACACGCAACACAGCAAAGCGACCGGCTCATCGTGGAAGTTCTGGATTCAGGAGCGGGACTTGCGCCGGATGAAGAAAAGCATATCTTTGAACGGTTTTATCGTGCTCCGCGCTGGAGGGAGAGTTCTTTTCCCGGCACGGGCATCGGTTTGGCGGTTTGTAGTGGATTAGTAGAAGCGCACGGCGGGCAACTGAGCGCCGCCAATCGTGCTGAAGGCGGGGCCATGTTCCGCGTTATGTTGCCTTTGCAACCGGATGAACCCGAAACAGGAAGGATAAAGCAAGCCTCACATGAACGTGCTGGTCATTGATGATGAGCCGCAAATTCGGCGCGCGTTACGCATCGGCTTGGAGCGCAACGGCTATCAAGTCACGCTTGCCGCCAGTGGTGAAGAAGGTTTAGATTTAGCCGCGCTGCATCCTACCGATTTCGTGATTCTCGATTTGGCGATGCCGGGTATTGACGGTGTGGAAGTCTGTCGCCAACTGCGCGCGTGGAGTTCGGTTCCGGTTATCGTGCTTTCGGTGCGTGAGGGAGAGAAGGACAAAATCGCCGCGCTCGATGCCGGAGCGGATGACTATTTAACCAAGCCCTTCAGTCTGGATGAACTGTTAGCCCGCTTGCGCGCCGTTCTGCGTCGCGCCCGCAGCGATGCCGAAGCGGAAACGCCTTTGTTTTCTGCGGGCGAGTTGCAAATTGATTTCGCAGGGCGGCGCGTCGCCTTGTCCGGCGAGGAAATTCACCTGACGCCAATCGAGTATGAACTGCTTAAGTTCATGGCGCAGCATCCTAATCGCGTGCTAACTCACCGTCACCTTCTGACCAAGATTTGGGGAGCCGAGTATGCTGAGGACACGCACACTTTGCGCGTGCATATTGCTAACTTACGCAACAAAATCGAACCGGACGCCACACGCCCCCGCTTCCTTCACACCGAGCCGCGCATCGGTTATCGCTTCCGCGTGGATGAGTCGCCCGTTTGAATCTTGATAGCTTCTTGATATTTCCGTCCCGCGCCTTGATGCCTTCTTGTTCTGGTTTTTCCGATATTGCTATGCAGCGACAAGCAATAGCGAGAAACCATGCAATTTTCACTCAAGCAATTCTTGATTGGCCGTCCACTGCACACCGAACAAGCGCACCACGAGAAACTACCTAAAGTTTTGGCGCTGCCGGTCTTTGCGTCCGATGCGCTTTCCTCGACGGCGTATGCGTCTGAAGAAATCATGGCGGCTTTGCTGATAGGCGGCGCCGGTCTCTTTTTCCTGACACCGCAACTTAGCATCGGCATTGCCCTGCTGCTGGCGATTGTGGTTATCAGCTACCGCCAAACCGTGATGGCTTATCCGGGCGGCGGAGGCGCTTACATCGTCTCCAAAGAAAACTTGGGCGAACTTCCGGCGCAAGCCGCCGGCGCCGCGTTGCTGATTGATTATGTTCTCACGGTTTCGGTAAGTATCGCGGCGGGCATCGCGGCCATCGCATCGCTGGTGGAAACAGTGGGGCACAAAGACATTCACCATTACATCGTGCCTCTATGTTTGTTAGCCGTCGCTTTCGTTGCCTTAATGAACCTGCGCGGCGTGAGAGAAAGCGGAGCCGCCTTCGCCATTCCGGCCTACTCGTTCGTGGCGATTATGTATGTGCTGCTGGGAGTGGGTTTTTATCGTTGGTTTGCCGGTGGCGGCGTGCCCTTGGCTCATTCGGGAGCGGAATTATTGGCCGCGCGCACCGTCGAACACAGCGCGGGAACGGCTCTGCAAACGCTGACTCCTTTTCTCTTGCTGCGAGCCTTCGCTTCGGGTTGCACGGCGCTCACCGGCGTGGAAGCCGTGAGCAACGGCGTGACGGCTTTCCGAGAACCCGCCTCCAAAAATGCCGCAGCCGTCATGGTTTGGATGGGCTTGATTTTAGGTTCGCTCTTCATGGGCCTGAGCTTCTTAGCCGTCCATATCAATGCCGTCCCGCCGACCGCCGACGGTTTCAGCGAAACGGTTGTGTCGCAGGTTGGACGGATGGTATTTGGAGGCATCGGGCCAACCGTTGGCGGGCAGAGCGTGTTGTATTACTTCCTGCAAATCGCCACGTGCGCGATTCTCATTCTGGCGGCCAATACCGCTTTTGCCGACTTTCCGCGCCTGTCGTCTTTGATGGCGCGCGACGGCTATCTGCCTCGTCAATTGGGAAACATCGGCGATAAATTGGTGTTCAACAACGGCATTTTGTTGTTGTCCTTGCTCAGCGCTCTGCTAATTGTTGTTTTCAAAGGCAGCGTCAACGCCCTGATTCCGCTTTACTGCGTCGGCGTTTTCTTGTCCTTCACGCTTTCTCAGGCGGGCATGGTCAAGCGTTGGCGTCGGCTCAAGACACCGGGATGGCAATTGAAAGCCGTCGTCAACGGCTTTGGTGCCGTCGCAACCTGCATTGTGATGATTGTTTTCGGCGTGGTGAAGTTTTCGGGCGGAGCTTGGGTCGTCGTCATCTTGGTTCCAACGCTAATATTTCTCTTTTCGCTGATTCACAGGCATTATCGCAGCGTGGCCCAGCAGTTAAGTCTGGAAGGTTTTCGGCCTCGACAAAGTTACCACCAGCACGTCTTTGTTTTAGTGCCGGATATTCATCGCGGCGTCATACCGGCCTTGCAATTTGCGCGCTCCTTTTCATCAGATGCCAAAGCCCTTCACGTGTCCATTGACCCGGCGCGCGAAAAGCGGGTGCGCGAGCGGTTTACACTGTGGTCGCGCGGAGTGCCTTTAGTTGTTTTGCCGTCGCCTTATCGCTCACTTGTTGCCCCAGTGATGGAATACATTGACCGCTTGCAAGATCAGGAGCCAAATTGCCTGATTACCATTGTCATTCCTGAGTTCGTGCCGCAGGGTTGGCTGCCCAAGTTGCTGCATGGTCAAGCTGGTTTCATGATGGCGCTACGCTTGCATGAGAGGCGCGGCATCGTGGTCGTCAATGTCCCCTATCACATTGATGCTTTTGTTCCTCTGACACCGAAAAGTAAGCCGTCCGCAGGCAGTAGCCATCAATAACACAATGGTTGTTTCCAGCGAGGAATAGCCGGTGAGAAGCACATTTTGCATTTAGTCCTTCATCGGGTTGCGGCCAATCATCGGGTATTGTTCCAGTTCCACTACGGCGCCGCTGATGGGGGCGCCTTCGTCGGACACGAAGGCTAAAGCGAAGTGTGCGATTTCTTTGGGCGAGAGAATATGGCCCGATGGTGCAAAGGCGGGCGGGACGTTTTCGGGCCAGTTTTCATCCAAACCTTCGGTCATTTTCAATTTGTATTCGTTCGGCGTTAAAACCCAGCCGAGATTCAGATGATTAACGCGAATATTTTCGCGCGCGTGGGCATCGGCCAAGTTGCGCGACATGGTCATCAGGCCACCTTTGCTCATCGAATACGCCAATTGATTGCCTTCGCCGGTATAAGCGTTAATTGAGCCGATGTTGAGAATCACGCCCTTGCCCGCTTTGCGAAAATGTGGCAACGCGGCTTGGCAAAGCAGCATCGGGGCGCGCAGGTTGACGGCGATGGTGAAATCGAAGGTTTCCACATCGGTTGTTTCCAAATTGCTGCGCGTCATCACGGCGGCGTTGTTGACCAAAATATCAATTCCGCCAAACTGTTCTACCGTGGCTTCGACGAGGCCCGCACATTCGCTGGGTTCATCCAAGCGCGCCAGATGATAAGCCGCGTCGCCACCCGTTTCTTTGATAGAAGCGATGACTTCTTCGGCTTCGTTTTGGCGTCGCCCATGGATCATCACGCGCGCGCCTTCACGCGCAAAACGCCGCGCGATTTCTTCGCCAATGCCTGTAGTTGAACCCGTCACCAACACGCTTTTATTTTTCAGTTGCATGAGAAATTCTCCGATTTAGCCGCTAATCTTCGATACACAAAAAGGCGCCAAAACGACGCGATTTTTGAGATAATAGCGTCGTTTTGGCTTTGTTTTAGCGTCGCCGCAGGCATGGCGGCTATTAAAATCTACGGCTTCAGAACAGCTTTCACCAAATCGCCATGATGCATGGCATCGAAGCAGCTTTGCCAATCTTCGAGTGGCGCAACGCGATTGAGAATCAGATCGAGATTGATTTGCCCGCTGGCTAACATCGAAATCACTTTTTCCCACATCGGCCAGTTGTGCGAAAAGCTGCCTTGCAAAGTCGCGCCCTTTTGCACGAGCGGGTCGAGCGAGAAATTCAACGGCTGCGGCCCCCAACCGACTTTGATGATTTGCCCGCCGGGTCGCACAATTTCCATCGCGGTTTGCAACGCGATGCTCACACCCGCCGCGTCAATTACCACGTCCACGCCGTAACCATCGCCGAGACTTTTGACGTGTTCGGCCACGTTTTGCGAAAAGCAATGCGTCGCGCCAATAGTTTTCGCAGTTTGCAAGCGCTTTTCATCGGAGGGCATGCCTAAAACGATCAACGGACTCGCGCCGGAAAGTTTCGCCATCAGCGCGCACAAAAGGCCAATCGGCCCCGGCCCGATGACGACAACGCTATCGCCGGGACGGATGCGCGCGTTCATGCACGTTGCGTTATAAGCCACGCAGCATGGCTCGGTTAAGGCCGCTTTTTCAAAGGGTAAATGGTCGGGAATGTGGTGCAAACAACGCCCCGGCACGCGCGCGAATTTCGTCATGGCGCCGTCCACGCCGTAGCCAAAACCGAGACGATTCGGGTCGAGATTGTATTGTCCGGCGCGCACATAAGGAGAAGCCGCATCAATCACTGCCGCCGTCTCACTGACGGCGCGATCACCTTCGGCAAAGCCGCGCACGTTTTTGCCGACTTGCGCGATGACGCCGGAAAATTCATGGCCCAAAACAACGGGATAATTCACTTTCCAGCTATTTTTGCCAAGATATTGATGCAAATCGCTGCCGCAAATGCCAACGGCTTGCACTGCCAGCAAAACATCATCGTCGCCGATTTCCGGCACCGCTAATTCGCGCAACTCCGCCGCTTTAGCTTCCGGCCCGTAATTCACAAGGCCCGTCATGGTATTGGTCATATTGATTATCGTTTTAGTTCATAAAACGCATTCATTTTAATCTTTTTCTCGTTGTGCATTTGCCAGAACTTCTGCAATTTTACAGGTCGCTTATATCGCTGTGGGTGTGGCCCAAATTGATAGTCACTGGTGAAGAAAACCTTATCAAGTGGCGATGCCTTTAACAGGCTATCAAGAAGCGTTTTGAGTGATGGAGCGTATTCTGGTGCCAACTTAACAAAATGAAACCAATCATCCTCTTCCTTTGACAAAAGCTCGGATGCGAAAAAAATCCCTTCACATTGCGGGTCGCGTAGAGCCGGGTTGCCCAAATGATAAATACAGCCGCCTACCTTATCAAATTCAGCCTGCCACAAAGGAGATGGAGATCGATGCGAGCGCAGTCCAGTTTCTGTCTCAATGGCAAAGGGCATCTCCAATAATTGAATTGGTTCAATTTGCCCTACACAAACTATCTCAATTGAAGGCATAGCAAAATAATTCCTACCTCCCTCTAAACGCGTGAACACGCTCGCAAATGAGGCGAAGTTTGCTTTCGAGATCGCCGGAGGCAGTTTTGAAAGCATCGGCGTCAATCGTTAAGGGCGCGCCTAAAACAACCAGTGGCGCGCCGTATTCCGGTGTAAAAATCGCTTGCTCAAGGGTCAAACTGCCGACGGCTTGAACGGGAATTTTGACGGCGTTGACAACTTCGCGCAACTGATCGAGCGGCGTCGGTGGTTTTTCACCACGTGCGGCAATGCCGCGCCGTTCATCGTAGCCGATGTGATGAATAACGTAATCGCAACCGAGGTCTTCGAGGCGTTTTGCGGCAGCTATCATATCGGGCGCACCAAGATTATCGCCCATCACTTTGACGCCGAAATCGCGTCCGGCTTGCACCACGACTTTTATGGTTTCTTCGTGGGCGCGCTCCATCACTACAACGTGCGTGGCGCCCGCTTTGAACATCAGCTCCGCTTCTAAATAACCGCCGTCCATCGTTTTCAAATCGGCGACAATCGGCACATCAGGAAACTCACGCCGCAAGGCACGCACGCCATTCATGCCTTCGGCGATGATGAGTGGCGTCCCGGCTTCGAGCCAATCCACACCAGCCCGCAAAGCCATGCGCGCTGTGTCAAGCGCTTCGGCAATGTCCGTCACGTCCAGCGAAATTTGCACGATAGTTTTCATGATTTAAAGGCATTGGAACACAAAGGCGCAAAGACACAAAGAGAAGAAATATAGAGATAGATTTCAATCGGCTTTTCTTTATTTTCTTCTTTGTGTCTTTGCGTTTAATCGTTACTTCGCCGCTTCCAAGCGCAGGTAATCAAGGCCGGTCATGTAGGCTTTTTGCGCCTTGTCGTTGGCGCCGACGATTTCGATGGTGAATTTGTGTTCGCCAGCCAACAAGTCGCGCGTGCCCAGATTGATTTCGCCCGTGGGAATCACGCCGTCGTTGAAAAAATCAATTTTATCGCCGAGTTTTTCACCGTCTACCCAAAATTGGGCAATGCCATAATCTATGGCTTTGGTGAAGTTCGCTTTCACGTTGTAGCGGCCCGCTGTTGGCACATTGAAAGCCAGCGTCAACTTATCGCCGGGCTTGGATTTTGTCCACCATAATTGCGAGAAATTGCTCCACTCGGCTTGATAACCGTCCATGCCCTGCACTTCGGTAGTGCCGCCAGTTTTTTCGACAATTTTTAATTCTTCGCCTTCGAGCGCGCCTTTTACACGGGGCGATACAGGCACCGTTTGGTAATAGCCGATGCGCGTGTCCAGCGGCGCATAACCATACGGGTCGCTGCCATCTTCCTGCAAATACCAATAGGCTGTGGCGGCAAAAAGTGTCGGCTTGCTATTGGGATAATATTTTTCGATGTCGGCTTCGATACCATATTGAAACGGCACATTATCGGCGATGTGCCAGCGATTCACCGAATTATTGCCGGGGCGCGCATCGGAATTGGGCTGGCTGTGCAAGGCCTGATTAAACACTTTCATGCTCGACCACGCATAGCCGAAATAATCTTCCGAGCCGGTGCCGATAGTGGACGGAAATTTTTCGCCGTCCACGAAAAACTTTTCGTCGCCTTCGCCCCACCAACCGCCGCGTGGATTCCAAATGTGCAGCATCACGCCGACAAAACGACCCCGGCCCTGCGTGACCAAAAACGGCCAGTCAATGGTGCGTCCGGTTTTCAGGTCAGGCCGCATCGAATCGCGGTGCCACTTGGCATGAAAGCGTCCATACCAACCAATCGGGCGCGAAAGCGGCGCGTGTTTAATCGTCCATTTCATCGGCAACGGCGTGTCGCCTTCGTTGAGAATTTCAATGCGCGCCTTGCGAAACGGCATATACCAGTTGGAATACATTCCTTCGTCGGTCATGCCGACGGGCAGCGTTTTGTATTTGGCAAAGCCCGGCGCCGCGCCGAAAAAGTCGCCGAGCGGCACCCACACAGCGGGCGCGGTTTGGTCGTCCCAATAAATGCGCAATACAGCTTCGCGGAAAGTTTGCACGGCGCTGTCCATTGCCAATTTGCCCAGTTGCACGCGCAAATTTGTGATCGCTTGCGGCCCGTCCAAAACGGCAACTGTCGCCACATCGTGCGCCGGCACGATGATGTTCGATTGTATTGCTGCTTGGCCGGGAAGTGATGTGTCAGCGCCCAATCCATCGCTTAATTTGCGGTTCGCTTCGGCCAGCGCGGCTTTGTCTGCCTCACCCAAATTGCGTGTAAAAGTCGGCACGGTTGTGCCTTGCGGAAAGATGCTGTAGGTGAACTGAAAATAATCGCCCCAATTCTTGTCTGCTATGATTTTGCAGGACTTATGGAAAGAAATCGGCACATACGAATCGAAGCCGTTGGAGGCCGTTTTATAAACCAACGCCGGATAAGAAAACGGCGCGTTTTTGCCATCGAAATAGCCGGTAAACGGCAAGTCCACCGTGGGTTTTTCGGCGCCGTCTAAATAAATGCGCACATGGCCTTCTTTGGGCGTGGCCGACCAAATGCGCCAGATCACGCCCGGCCCGTTCATTTCGGCCAGCACTTCGTTTTCACCTTCGCGGCGAATGACGCCGTGACCATCACCGTTGGCGTCCCACTTGATATATTTGCCGGTTTTTTCGTCGTAAACACTGGCGCGGTCATAGCTCGAAGCCAGCGCCGTTTTTTCGCCGGGCATCGGCAAAACCGCGACCTGTTCCATGTCGGTCAGACGCTTCACCAAACCGGCATAGGTCAAATTTTCGGCGCGACAAGCAGCACCTGAAAGCAGCAGGGCGGCAGTGCAAAGCGAGAATTGAATCTTTTTCATGACAAACCGTGTTCCTTCATTTTATGGCGCAGAAAAATTGCGGACTCGCGCAAATTCTCCATTCCAAGATTGGGGTCTTCGCCGTCTTCGATACTAATCCAGCCCGCGAATCCGACACTGCTCAGAATGCTGAAAATCTTATCGTAATCATTCAGCCCGTGCCCAATAACGCCGTGCCTTAAAATCGGCGCGTAGCCTTGCTGCGGATGCGCTTCCAGTTGCCGCAAATCATCGACGCTCCCGCCTTCAAAATAGCGGTCGCTGGCGTGCATCGAAACCACGCGATGTTTCACTTCTTCCAGCAATGCAATCGGATCATCGCCCGCTATGATGGCGTTGGACGGGTCGTAATTCACGCCAAACCACCGGCTGTTTGGGATGGCATGGAGTAACTCCAAAAACACATCCATCTTTTGCGCGAATTCGGGAAAATCCCAGAAGCCATCTTTATAATGATTCTCAAGAATAAGAACCACGCCTTGAGCCTCGGCAAACGGCAGTAATTCTGTGATGCAATCGGCAGCCATTTTTACGCCAACATTGCGCGACACATCGTCGCGTCGTTGCCCGCTCAACACGCGGCAAAACTGGCCGCCGAGTTTGGCAGTGACTTCGATGACTTCTTTTTGCTTTTCGATTTGCTCGCGCCGCCGCGCCGCATCGGGCTGAATAAAATCGGGCGAGTAACACATCATCGGCACGCACAAATCGCGCGCTTCGACATAAGCGCGCAGGCGCGCAATTTCGTCATCTTCGCGCGGCGTAAAGCCCCAATAAAATTCGAGGCCATCAATATCCAATTCGGCAGCCAAGTCCACCCATTGTTCGGGCGTCATTCGTCCATCAACGAGATCATTTAAAAAGCATTTGGGGAAAGCAGCGAGGGGCATAATTTAGTTTTCTTCAAGTTTGCGCAGAAGTTCTAAAGCCGTTTCTTCGTCTTTAATGCGCCAAAGAGTGAGAAAACGCGGCGGCGCATTGCGGGCATAGCCCAATATCTCCATCAAATCGCCTTTCTCCAATGGCTTGACTTTGGTTTGTTTGCAGCAGGGAATAATCATCCAATCTTCGAGATTGCCGTAGTCGCGCACGATGTCTTCGGGCTGGATGGCACGCGGATCATTCGCCACCACCACCTTGCTGATAATCGCCGAGCGTCCCACCGGCAGAGTTTCGGTTTCGCGCTCATTTTGAGGCTGTTTTTCGACACTCGCGATCTGTTCGTCCTCAATCACAGCATAAGCCGATTCATAAATGAAAACGACATCGCCGCGCCGGGGCAGATTCTTGCGCGTGCCCCTTTTATAGAACACATTGCGCTCCGGTGAATCCGGCGCATCATGGCTCGGCCAATGCGTGGTTATCCAATAATCTGGCATCCAAAACTCCTTCTACAACATCAACCGGACTACAAAAAACACTAACGAGCCAATTGCAAAATTTGCGGCTTCAAAATCGAAAGCCACAACTTGTAGCCTTCATCGTTGAGATGCAAGCCATCAGCGCGCAGAATTTCGGGGCGCGGCTTGCCATCGGCACTGAGCAATTTGGCGTGCGAGTCGAGAAACGAAAGTTTGCCGTTTTTGCCGTCGTTTTCGCGGATAAAAGTTTCAATCAGGCGATTGGTTTCCAGCACGTTAACTTCCTGAGGCCAACGCGACACACTGGGATTGATGGAAATGTAAGCAAGTCGCGTTGCGGGCAGAAAAATCCGCACCAGCGACGACAATTGCCGAAAATCGGCGAAAACCTGCTCTGGCGTTTTCTTGGCGTTCAGGTCATTGCCGCCCGCGTAAAAGACGATCATTTTGGGCTTGTAAGGCAGCACGATGCGATCAAAATAAAACACGCTATCGCTGATTTGCGAACCACCGAAACCGCGATTGATCACTTGCAATTCGGGGAAATCTTCCTTGAGCCTTGTCCACAAACGAATGCTGGAACTTCCCAAAAACAAAACGCCGTTTGGCGGCGGCATTTGCTTTTTATCGGCGGCTTCAAAGGCCTCGATTTCGTTGATGAATGGCAACGTTTTAACTTCGGGCGTCGCTGTTTTTTCCGGCGCAGTTTGCGCGCAAATCGGCAACGCTAAAGTCGCCACGCAACCAAGTAAAATCCAAAGCTTTTTCATATTTGACTCCAATCGAAAACGACTCCCAAAACATCCGGCGCGTTGGCGGCCAATTTGGGGTAAATCTGTGGCGCCTCGCTAACCGGCAACAAGTGCGTCACTAATTCGCGGAAGCGCAGTTTTCCCTGACTCATCAACGTTAAACATTGCGCGGTTTCGCCTGAATCAAAGCCGCAGGTAATGGCAATGGTCGGGCGCTTGCCGTGCGTGGCGTGAAAGTCGTAGGTAATAGGTTGAGGATACCAACCTTGCAGCAAAAGTTGTCCTTGGCCGCGCAAAAGTTCGATGCACGGCGCGAATTGCTCGGCGCGGCCCGTTGTTTCGATAATCACATCAGCGCCTGCCGGTTTAATTTTGCGCACGACTTCGCCCAAGTTTTCCTTTGTGACATTGACGGCGTAATCCGCGCCGGTTTGCCTGCTTAAAGCCAAACGCGGCGTGTTGATGTCAGCGACAACTACCGTCGCGCCACGCAAACGCGCCAACTGCGCGCTGCCCTGCCCGATTAAGCCTTGACCTGTCACCACAACGAGGTCGCCGATTTTCACATCGAGCATATTGATGCCGCGCAAACTAACAGCGGGCAAGGCCGACAGCGCCGCCGCAATCGGATCGCAACCAGTGGGCAAAATCAGCGGCGCTTTATCACCTCGCGCTGGCACAAGTGCCTGCCCGACGTGTGCGCCCATCCACGTTTTGGGAAATTCATCTGCCAGGCGACTGGTGGCAAACATCACGCGCTGCCCGATTTCGTAACCCGTCGCGCCCGCGCCGATTTCTTCAATCACGCCGACGGATTGATAACCCGGCACCGTCGGAAACTTGATTTCGGGCCGCTGTCCGATGAGTGCCCAAATTTCGGTGCCTTGCGAGACGCCTGAATGCTCCGTGCGAATCCGCAATTCGCCCTCGCCCAACGCGGGCACTTCGTAACTTTGCACTTCCACTTCGTTGACGGTGGGGAAAACAATCGCTTGTGCTTTCATGGTCTGGGAAAAATATAACCGAAGTAGAGAAACTCCTCGCGGCCAAAGGTTCTCCACTTGGTTCGTGTTTTGTAAAGTGTTTTCTTAATCCTAACCCGATTTCATAAGAACGCCCGCGAGATTTATGTGCCGAAGAGAAATTTATGTTTAACCCGTTCAAAAAGAAAGAAAGCGCGCCTGAATTGCCCGCCGTGACTTCGCTGCCACCCGACCTTGAAATGCGCGCCGACCAGATGCGCGCAGGCGTCGAAAAGATGGTGGCGTTTTTACAGTTCATGCCCGCCGCCGATGACGACGCCATCGAACAGATTCTGCGGCAAAGCGGTTTGTCGGAAAATCAAGCGACGAAACTGATTCAATTCGTGCCGATTGCCTTCACGCGCTTTTTGTTTCGCGACAGCGGCGTGCAATTCGCGCCTAATTATGTGTTGGTGAACGACAAAATGCAGCCGCTCGGCCAGCATCCCATCGCCGAAGTGGTGACCTACAGCGAAGCGTGGAAATTTTGCGAAGAAGCCGCCGCCAAAGGCAAAGGCGACGATTATTTTCATCCCATCGCCGCGCGCAGCGGCGGTTATGGCGCCATTAAACAACTCGTAGACCAAGGCTCGAACCTCTCCGGCATGATCACCAGCCCGCCGATAATGTTTGCTTAAACTCCATGTCCGATACCAATCAACCATTTACGGCACCGCCCGGCTCGCGGATTTCCGGTTATAAACCGGCGCCCGGTTCGCGCTTGGCGCAAAACGATAAAGAGCTTTTACAACTCGAAAACTACATGGTCGAAAAGGTAAATCACGAGCGCGTTTTGCTCGGTTTTACGCCGCTTATTAAAGACCCACTCTTGGCGGCGGTGTCGCGCGCGCATTCCAGCGAAATGCGCTATTTGAATTACTTCGCGCACGAATCGCCTTCGCCCGCCTTGAAAACCATTACAGATCGTTATTTGTTGGCTTATGGCGTAAATCCGCGCTATATTGCCGAAAATATCGCCTACCAAACGTTGCGCGCGTGGTTTGGGCGCGATGACGCGATGGAAAATCTGCTGCGCCGTCATCTCAAGAAGCCGTTAGTTCCCACAACGCAAGATATAGATTCCGCGCACGAGGGTTTAATGCACTCGCCCGGCCATCGCGACAATATTTTAAGCCCCGAACCGACTCACATCGGCATTGGCCTCATTTCCGATAAAGGCCAAATCTGGTTGACGCAAATGTTTTCCTGCCCCTGACTGACGCTGGCATATAATACTAATTGAAGGTGATTTGCATGAAAGATTTAATGCGTTGGAAGGAGCCTCGCGCCGCACTTAAAGCGGAATCGGCGTTATTCAAATTCAAGCCGAACGTATTCCATTTTTTTCTTGGTGCGTGGCTACTGTGGATTTTATACAGCGGCTTTCGCACCCACTTCGCAGCATGGCACTTTGGTGTTTCCTCCATCTTTTCGTGGAGTTTCCTCCCTTTATACTGGTTTTTGCTGGCGAAATCTGGAGCTTTCACCAGTTTCGATATTGCGATGCGCCGCAGAGGAACTCGTGCCTTGACGGAGGAAGGCGTGGCTGTGTCAGCGTTTACTTTTATTCCTTGGCATCAAATTGACAGCTACTCAATTCAAGACCACTTCACGGGTGCGCCAATACGGGAAGTCCAGATTTTAGAGAAAAGAAAAAAGTGCGAATGGTATGAATTAGATTTAAAGATTCTGGGTGAATACCATTTCACATTTGATGCGGACGAAGTGGATGAAGCGCAATTGCGGGACATTTTTGCACAATTCGCTGGTGCTGAACGCGAGAGCACAGAGGCAATCGTCGATTGGTTGTGGCTCGCAAGAATGTGATTTCATCCGATTAAACCGCCAAATTATCGTGTAATTGCCTATCTTGACCTTGCTTTTCGCCTCCGCTATAATTCTCATCAATTTTCCCTGAATCGTGCGCCCGGAGGGGCGAAATAGGGCGTTCTGAGCGTAAAACGTCCTCGGCAGAAGCGAAAAACCGCACGGCATTCAGCGATTTGCCATCGGCTTTCAGCGAAAGCCGACGACATTTCAGTAATCGCCGATGATATTTCGGTGAAAGCCGATGATATTTCAGCGATTTGCCATCGGCTTTCGGTAACTGCCGATGATATTTCGGTGAGCGCCGACGATATTTCGGTGAGCGCCGCGCGGCTTTTGATAAATGCAAGTCGGCTTTCGCTGATTGTAGGTCGGCTTTTAGTGATAGATGAACGGTTTTCTCTTAATGCAAAGCGGCATTTGACCGCTCGCAGGATATAAAAGGAGATGTATGTCAGATTTTCCCCGTGAACGGGCCAAGATTTTGGAGTTGGTCCAACATTTTATCAGCGGCATGAGCGAACCGACTCATGTCAGCGCCTTTACCAATTCGCCGGTGACGGTAGCGCAACTCAATACCGCTATTGACGGCACAGCAACCACGCTTAACGCACGGCAACTCGCGCAATTTGCGCTCGATAACGCCATCACCGACGATCAAGAGGCGATTGACGTCCTCATCGCCTTGATGCAGCAGATCATTAGCTTTGCCCGTGAAAAAGAGAAAACTGTCCCCGAAATTCTCCACTGGCTTAACTACCAAGAAAGCGAACCGAACCTCTTGCCGCCCGGTATGTGTCGCCACTTTGAATTAGTCAAGCGCACGCCGGGACTTTTGCATCTCGATTGGAAAGGCCCCAAATTCGGCACCGATATATCCGAGGGCGAAGGCGGACGCGCCAAATATTACGAAGTGGTGTGGCGCGAAAATCCCACGCAAGATTGGAAAGTTGTCTCCATCGCTTTACTCAGCGAAGCGCAAATTTCGCTGGCCCAATGGACGACAGGCACCACCTTTGAAATCAGCGTGCGCGGCGTCAATAAACAAGACGCTGGCATCGTCGCACCCTCCATTACGATTGTGGTGTAAAACAGCCTCTGCACAGAAAAAGGCACAAAGAGTTACGCTCTTTGTGCCTTTTGGTTTTGCGGAGCGCTCACTAACCCTCACTCCACCAAACGCGCGTTTTTGATTTTGTAGCTGGTGCCCAGCGCGTTGCTGCCGAAACCAAGCAGGCGATATTCATCGCCGTGCAAAGCGCCGAGCGTGAGGGCGTCCACTTTCCATTCGGCAGCGTTGGGATAGCGTTTTTGCAGCGCCGCGCCTAAATTAATGGTCACTTTTTGCCAACTGCCGGGCATATCTTGTATCGTGGCGATTTGCTTGACATCACCGAGCGATTGCACCCGCGCGTCGCGTTCGGCGTCGGCTGTCAGCGGCAGAAAATTCATGTCATCGCCGATGGTGGCATAGAAATCAACTTTCGCGTTGCCGGGTTGCCATTCCCATTCGAGTTTGGTTTGCGGCGTGACGGTTACCGGATTATAACCTTCCGGCGAAGTGCCGGGTTTGACCAAATCAACGGCGAACGTGCCCCCCGCTGTCGGATTGCTCACCGTCCAGATGCCTTCGGCGCTGTCGAGACTGGCGGACGGCAAATCGTCGGTCATTTCGGGGCGCGGCAAAAGCGCGCCGGGGCCGGACGCGACTTCGGCAGGGCCGGGCACGGCGGCATCAAGCAAACCCGATGGCAAAGTTTTCAGGCCCATCGAAGCGCTTTCGATTTTGGCGCGGGCGATCATCATGGCGCTGTCCACCGTCCAAAAGGCGACTTGCCCGCCGGTTTTCACCAGCGGCAGCGGGTCGGCGTCGAAGTATTCCATCAATTTGGTGTCGTCCACGCTGAGGCGCAATAATACGCCCGCCTGACCGTTTTGTGTGGCACGACGTGCTTCGGCGCGAATGTAAAACCAGCGCTTGTGGAAACTCAAGTTCTGATTCATCGGTTTTTCAAAACGCGCGTTTTCGGTTTCGTTGATCGCCACTTGCTGCGTGCCCTTGAGGATTTTGCTGATGGTGTTGTTCCAACCCGCCACCACAAACGAATAGCCGGACGAGGGATTTTTGCCGTCGCCGAGCATGGTGATATTCAGGTTGCCCGGATTGGAATAGCCAATTTCTTTGGGCAAGTCCATTTGGTTGTTGGCGTAGATTTCCACCACCGTATCAAGGCCGTAACTGCGTTTGCTCCACAAAATCGGACTCTTGCCTTTGCCGCCGAAAAACGACCAGTCGGAATAGCAAGGCCAGCGCGAAATCACGGCCCAGTTGCCTTGCACCGAATACCAGTCGGTGGGCGCTTCGGTGAAGGTGTAATCGTCGCGATTGGCGCTAAAAGCACGAATGTCGCGGGTGCGCACAATCGAACCCGTTGAACGCGCCGCGAAGTGCGTGCCCTGCGGCACAGCTTCGGCTTCATCGGCGACATAACTCATCACCGGCTTGTCGCTGACATACAACAAAATGCCGCGTCCTTCGAGATTGACTTTCAAAGGCACGCCGGTCAGCGCTGTGGTTTCTTCTGTAGCCGCAGGCGTGCCGGCAGGAGACGCATCGGGGACTTCAATCAGACTTTTCGGACTGAGGTCAGCCTTTTTCAAGGTAGCAGCGCCATGCAGCAGCGTGACTCGCACGCCGGTTTGCTTGCCCAAACCTTCCAAACGCAACACATAACCGCTATCGAATTTGCCTTTTTCGGCGCGCAACGCGAATTCGAGTTTCTGACCTTCGGCGGTAGCGCGGCGCCAGCGATATTCGAGCGAGGCATCGCCGAAAAATTCGCCGGTGTTCCAAAATTCGCGCAGGCCGGAATCGCCGGTGACCGTCGGCCATTCGCCAGCGGGCGAGGCCCAGCCGACCATCAACGCATCTTCGGCCATTTTGGGCGCGACTTTGGTCGGTTCAGGCGGCGGCGGGAAAAACATCACCGGATCGCGATATTGCGTGGTCGTAAGGCCTTGTGCATAAACACCTGGACGGCCCGGCGTGATGTCTTCATCGGCGCGCTGCGCGATGAGTTTATCGCCGACATAAACGGCAAAAGCGCCCGGCACCACGCGCATTCGCACCGGCACAAAACCATCGGGCGAGGCGGCATTGAAAAGCGCTACCGGCTCGTCGCGCACGATTTGCGCTTTGCCGCCGCGAAAAGTCAGAATCTGCTGCCGTCCTTTATAAGGCAGGGCGCTTTTTTCGCCCGCCCAGCGAAAAACGGTGTAGTTTCCCGTATCGCGATAGCCCGCGACGATGCCCGCCGCGCCGCCATCGCCAGAGCGCGCCGCCACGCTGAAATCGTAACTGGGCCAATCGCTGCGCCCCGTCAAATAAACGCGCGTGGCGCCTTTGTCTTCTTTGGTCGGCGAGGAGGCCAAGGTGCCGCTTTCGTTGCCCGCCAACGGTGCCCAACTGCCGCCCACTTCTTCCCACGCGCCGCTGACAGCGCCGGTGAAATCAAGGCGATAATAATCGTAAGAACGCACGCGCAAATCATCAAAGTTGGCAGCGGCCATGTTTTGCGCAATCAGGCCCACGCCGCCCTGCCCAAACGAATCGTCGCGCACCTTAAAAACCAACGCGCCATCAATAAACGCTTCCACAAAGCCGGGCGAAGTCCGCACACCAAGGCGATACCATTGGCGCGGCAAAAAAGCGCCGGGCGCGCGGTCTATAATTGTCGCTTTGCCATCTTCCACGCGCACTAATTGGCGCGCTTGCGGGCCTTCAGTGGCGTTCCAAGTGAAAGCCAAATAATTTTTCGCGTCTTGAATATAAACAGCCAGACCAATCGCGCCGCGCCCGGACGGACGCACCGAAATCTGCGCCTCGTAGTTGTCCCAAAAACGCGATTTTTTCGGCTCGATATAAGCCAGTGCCGCTCCGGTTGGCGTTTCGGCCAAATACGAAAACGGATTGGCGCTCATTTCGACGTTTTTCTGCGAAATGTTGTCGGTGGTGGCGGTCAGCATCCATTTGCCGCCGCTGTTTTGCCAATCATTGCCTTGTCCGGCGGCGCGGGTGTAATCGTCGTTATAAAAAATCTGCTGTTCAACGGGCTGCACACGCGGCTCTGTCCATTTCCAACCGGCGCTCGCCAAACTGCCGATGCGCCCTTTGGTGAGATTACCATCGTAAGCCGTCAAAATCACGCGCCTGTCCACAAGAACTTGCATTGCCCACGGACGGCGCTTGATCGTTACTTTGGGATTGGGCGACCAATCTAATTTCGCCGTCGCCAAACGCTGTGGCTGGCCTTTGATAACAGCACGCAACGCCGCCGAATCGGGCATCAGTTCCAGCGAATAAAAGTTGAGATTATCCTGCCAGTCGAAAACCACCGTCAACCCGCCGCGCGCCTGCGTTTGCAGGTTGAACGACACGTCCACATGAGGCTCGGCCTCGTCGTCGAGGAATTCATACGTCGCTGCCCGCGCACTAAACGGCGCCAGCAGCAGCAATCCAAAAACAGCCAACAAAAATTTCAATCGTCGCATGAGAAATCGTGAATAGTCAATCGTGACACTACCAAACCAATCGGCCCGCCTTTTGACAGAAAGCAGCCATAACGGTTCCGACGAAGGCCAAAAGAGAGGAACCACGAATGGACACAGAGGTATCCGTGGTTCCAAATTCTTAAGGAACATCCATTTGCTATGCGAAACATCAAAAGGGCCGAACGTGTGTTTAACTTATTGAAGGCCCAAAACAAGTGGCCCCGATTACTTTTCAAATCGCGCTGCACTCACACGCGATTTTTGATGTTTCACTATGCTTTCAGCAGACGAGAAAAGGCAACAGGAACGGCTTCGCGCTCGCAATTTCGTGTTCTGGACGCTCGCGGTTTCGGTGCTGTTGCATGGCGCGCTATGGGCGGCTTCCCATCTGGTTCCGCTGCGTGATGTCGCCCGCGAAACGCTTATTCAAGTCACGTTAGCCCCCGCGCCCACCAAAGCGCCACGCCGTTTGGCGGCGAAACCGCGCCCCACGCCACCAGCCAAAATCACACGACCAAAACGCGCGAAACGATTTGCGAAAATTCACCCAAAAACCACTCGGAGCGCGGCGCGGCGCAAAGCCACCGTGCCACATCTCAAAGCACAAGCGACGTCCCGCTCCGCGCCTGCTCCGAGACTGGATCCACTGCATTCGACAAGTAGTCAACGGGCAAGGGAGCCTTATAAATCGGGGTCGCCAGCGAGAAATTTATCGCCGTCACGGGCCTTCATCCGCAATAATCCATCGCCTTCAGCCGCGCCAATTCGCTTTGGCGAAATCGCCAATTCGCCTCTTGCCCCTTTGCCAGTTGGCAACGGAATCAGCGGGAGAAGAACAATACGCGGCACGCGGCGCCCCGGCAGCGGTTTTGAAGTGTCTTTGCCGTCAAACCCGTCCGGTGCAGCGCATCCGACGGATTCCAACAATGCTCCGCGCCCCACAGGTTTGCAAGGCGATGGAAGCCGCCCCTCGTTGCCCACTGCAACAAGTGCAACGGGCAGCGGACGCATCACGCGCGGGCCGCGCACCGACACGTCGCAGCCATCGTTGCAGCCCGCCATGCCGCGCCTAACGCCGCACGGCGAAGAAGCAAGCGACGAGATTCCTGCTCCACAAAGCAGCACGCCGCGCAACACGCGAATCGCGCGGCACACAAAGGGCGACGAACCCGAATTATTCCCCACACCCACACCGCGCCCTGCGCCAAAAGAAAATCCCCAACCAGCGCCAGAGCCGCAACCCGAACCAAAGCCAGAACGCGAATTATTTCGCCCCGCCAAAGTGCGCTCGTCGCCCAAACCCGAATATCCATCCGAGGCCAAAGCAAAAAATCAGGAAGGCACCGTGGTCGTGCGCTTGCAAATCAGCGATGAAGGCCGCGTGACGGATGCCTCGCTTGTTTCGAGCAGTGGCGTTTCCTCTTTAGATGAAGCCTCGCTGCGCGGCGTGCGCCGTTGGACTTACGAACCGGCACGGCGCGGCAAAACTCCGGTTTCTTCGTCGCTCACAGCGCGCCTGCGCTGGCGCCTCACCGATTGAATTTATGGTTGACCTCGCCACTTTCGTTCGCCCCGTTTCCACCGAAGAAACCTATCCGCTGCGCCTCAAAATTCTGCGTCCCGGACGGCCCTTAAACACCGCGCAATTCGCCGAAGATGAGCGCGCCACACACTTTGGCTGCTTTGTCAGTGAAAATCTCATTGGCGTCGCCACACTTTTCGAGCAACCGCTCAAAGATGATTCGCGCCTCGCTTTTCAACTGCGTGGCATGGCGATTGACGACGATTATCAAGGGCGCGGCTACGGTGAACAATTAGTGCGCGCCTGCTGCGATTTCGCGCGCGAACATGCAGCAAACCTCATCTGGTGCAACGCCCGCATCGAAGCCAGCCGTTTTTATTTAAAACAAGGATTTGCTATTCACGGCGAGCCATTTCTCATCCCCGATGTCGGCCCGCATTATGTCATGTGGCGCGTTTTATAGCGATTTGGTTTAAAACTTTGCGCGTTTGGTTGTAGCGACAACTCATGGCAAAAAGTAACCTAAGATGACTAATGGACAAGTTACACCAAGAGAAACATGATTTTGATGTGTGCGTTATCGGCGGCGGCATGGCCGGGCTGTGCGCGGCGATTGCTTCGGCACGAAACGGCGCAAAAACGGCGCTCGTTCATGATCGTCCGGTTTACGGCGGCAACGCTTCCTCGGAAGTGCGGATGTGGATTTGCGGCGCGCATGGCAAGCACAACAAAGAAACGGGGATTCTTGAAGAAATTCAACTGGAAAACCAATATTTAAATCCGTCACTCAATTACTCGGTTTGGGACAGCGTTTTGTATGGTAAAGCGCATTTTCAGCCGAATTTAACGCCGTTTCTCAATTGCTCGGTGTTTGATGCGCAAAGCGAAGGCAATCAAATCGCGCGCGTTAAAGCATGGCAAACAACTTCGCAAACTGTCCATGAAATTGGGGCCAAATACTTTGTAGATTGCTCCGGCGACAGCATTTTGGCGCCGCTTTCCAACGCCGAGTGGCGCAGTGGCCGCGAAGCGCGCCGTGAATTCCACGAGGACATCGAACCCGAATTCGCCGACGGCAAAACGATGGGCAACACCTTGCTCATTCAGATTCGCCGCACGCAGGAAGCGCAGCCGTTTACACCGCCAACGTGGGCTTATAAATTCACGCATCCCGAAGATTTGCCGCATCGAATGCGCGGCGTGCAGGCACATAATTTCTGGTGGATTGAAATTGGCGGTCTGGATGACACCATCCGCGACGCCGAGCGCATCCGCGACGAACTGATGAAAATCGTTTACGGCGTGTGGGATTACATCAAAAACTACGCGCCGGAACGTGAAAGTGCCAAAGATTGGGCGATTGAATGGATTGGCAGTTTGCCCGGCAAACGCGAAAACCGGCGCTATGTCGGCGACCATATTCTCACGCAAAACGATATTCGCGCTGGTGGCGATTTTGACGACATTGTGGCGTATGGCGGCTGGAGCATGGACGATCATCATCCGGCGGGCTTGTATTATCCCGGCCATCCGACGATTTTTCATCCGGCGCCTTCGCCTTATGGGATTCCCTATCGCAGTTTGTATTCGCGCAACATCGAAAACTTGCTCTTCGCCGGACGCAACATTTCCGTCACGCACGCCGCGCTTTCGTCCACGCGCGTCATGGCAACCTGCGCCATTATCGGACAAGCCGCAGGCACCGCCGCCGCGCTTTGCACACAGCACAATTGCGCGCCGCGTTCTTTAAGCAGCGGCGAGCGCCTGCGCGAATTTCAAAGCACTTTAATGGACGACGATTGCTGGCTGCCCGGCCTAACAAGGCCCGTAGACGAGTTAGCAAACATAGCCAAATTATGCGCGGATGGAACCGGCGCGCCCTTGCTTTTGGACGGCCTTGACCGTGACCGAGACGACGACGAACACGCGTGGAGCGGCCAAGTCAACAACGCCATCGAATATCGCTGGAACGAGCCGGTCAATTTAGCGGGTGCGCGTTTAGTCTTCGATTCCAATTTGGCCCACGCCAAGAAAATGGCCTGCACTTATCCGCAAAAAGGTGGGCGCAATGCGGTGCCCAATTCATTGATCAAAAGTTTTCGTTTGGAAACATTGGACGCGCGCAATCAATGGCAAACCGCTTATCAGCAAACCAACAATTATCAGCGCCTTGTGCAAGTGCCGCTGCGCGCCCCCACGCGCGGTTTGCGATTGGTGCCCGAAGCGACATGGGGCGCCAAAGAAGCGCGGATTTTCGCCTTCGAGCCAATGGCAAACTTCGTCGAAAAAATCCCCGTTGTTCCCAATGGCGCTCATTTCAGCACCATTGTCGCACGTCTTGACCCGCAAGACTTGGCCGCGCCCGAAAACGGCTTGGAAGCTGACGAAAAACCGCGCCATAGGGCATGATTGCGGAACGTAAAATCAGAAGGCGTAATAGTGTTTTCGCGACGCGGAGATGCGATTTCTTGAGCCGGAGCATCAATTTCGCGACGCGGAGATGCGATTTCTCAGCCCGGAGATCGATTTTCTTAGGCAGGAGCATTCATTTCTTGAGCAAGAGATGCGATTTCGCGGACAAGAGCGGGCATTTCGCGGGCATGAGAGGGGTTTTCTGGGGCACGAGCAAGCATTTCTTGAGCAAGCGATCAGTTTTCTGGGGAAGGAGATGACATTTCTTGATGCGGAGCGGCATTTTCTGGGGTCGGAGGGTGAATTTCGGGGTGAGGCTCCATTAAAATCAGCACAACAGCGACAAACATCAATGCTGCGCCGGCGATGCGTGGCCCAAAAGCGGCGGCGCCTTGCGCTTTTTCTTCGTTGGCGAACCAATGGCCCAGCAGCCACACGGCGGCGATGCTGAGTAGGCCGCGCACGCTGTAAATGACGTTGGCGGCAGAGGCGTTTTGAAAATACGCGATGGTCGAAACGAAAAGAATCGCTTGTAGCGACATAAAAAACGCGGCGCCCACTAAAGGCCGCCACGCAAACGGCGACAGAACACGCAACGGCGCTTTGAAAAACGGCATCAGCGCGAACGAATAAACCCCCACAAGTCCAATCGCTATTGGCAAAAAACGCCCTAAACCCCAATCGGACGACCATTTTTGAATCAGCACATCGAAAGCGGCATACGAAAGCGCGGCTAATCCGGCGGTAATTATGGTGAAGCCCGTCTGCGGATTTTTCGGCACGTTTTTCTGGCGGCCCGACAAGTTCAAAAGCACCACGCCCGCTGTCGCGAGCGCCGCCGAAATCCACATTTGCGGCGTGAGCGGTTTGGTGAGAAACAAGGTGCTAAAAGCGGCTACCATCAGAATTTTGAGGCCTAAAACCGGCGTCGCCACCGAAACATCACCGCGCGAGAGGCAAACGAACGTCCAAATCTGGCCGGACAAAAACAGCAGTGCCACCAACGCCGGTTGCCACCAGAAACCAAGTGGCTTCACGGTGCCGCCGAGCAAAAGCAAGCCTTGGAAACACAAAGCCGAGGTGACATTGCAGACAAACGCCGTGCGCCACACATCAGCGCCGAGTTCCGCAGCACGCTTGATAAAAAGCGCCGCTGTGACATAAGCCACAGCGGCGCAAACCGGCAGAATAAACGCCCAAAAACTCATTTAAGCGACCATTAAAAATGCCGTCCGACCATGAGAGTCAGGCCGCCGGGACGCAGGCCGCTGACTTTGGTGGTCAGATGATATTTTGCTTCGACGAAAAACGGATTCGGAAACTGATAGCCCACCGCGCCGTAGCCACCAATGGAAGTTTTGCTGTCGCTCACGCCGCCCACTTGGCCGCGCAAAAGATAAGCGCCCAGCCCGGCGCCAGCGTAAACATTACCGGTCAGACTTTTCGCCGGGTTCGGCGGCTGAAAATAACGGCCAATGGTGATGGGAATCATGCGCAGTTTGCTACCGCCATCGCTGCCCTGAAAATAGCCCGCCGACACAAAATACTTGCCGCCGAATAATTTCGGCAAGGCGACATCCACTTCACCGCCCAAATGCACGCTGCCCGTTGCGTTGCGCGTTGCGGTATCCGTGGGATACAAAGCGCCCAATTTCACGCGCACCGGGATAATTCCGGTGTCCTGCGCGTTAGCGCTTGGGGCGATTGCCAACGCGGCACCGACCAAAGTCAGCGCGGCCAAACCGGTCTGCAAACGGAGTTTCAAGTGCTGCTGTGACTGCTGCTTCATCGTGGGTTCGTCCTTTAAAGGGGATTTGTAAGGCTCGGTTCAGTATAAGGCGGCAAGGCAGGCCCGTGACACGTTAAAACCGGCGATTCATGAGATTTTTTAATGCATATTCAGGTCAATATGCACTAAGGCTGCTATCCTAATCAACGGGGCACACGCAGAGTGTCGCTTTTGATATAACCAACGCTCTGACAATTCCTTTCATCGCGGCCCACTGATTTTCTTTCAAATTGGCTTGCACAGCAGTTTGCCAACAGGCGCATCATGACAAACGAATCTGTCTCCTTACATCCTGGAAACCTCACTTACGTTGAGGAACTTTACGAAACCTATCAACGCGATCCACAAGCCGTCGAAACGGCGTGGCGCGAATACTTTGCCAGTTGGGGAGAAGACGCGCCGCTGGCAACGCTGGCAACCAACGGCCACGCCAAAGTGACTCCTCCTGGCGTCTCTCCTTCCGCGCTATCCACTTCTGACGCCTCTACACCGACGAAACCGCCGCCCCGTGTGGCACCCAAATCGAAGAATGGCGCTGCCTCGCCTCACGCAAATGTAGAAGCGCCTTCGCCGACGAAACGGCCTCACTTTCGTCCCGTGAGTTTGTTCAATGAAAGCGGCACCGGGCTGGCGCAGGATTTCGAGCCGGGCGCGGAATTGCCGGCGATTCCGTTAGTCGCTTCGCAGGAGATGGAAAATCTCGCGGTTTTGCAAGACCGCGTGGATCAAATGATTCGCAACCATCGCTTGCGCGGTCATATCATCGCGCGCGTTGATCCATTGGATTTTCCGCGCGATTATCCACCGGAACTTGACCCCGAATTTTATGGCTTCTCGCCCGAAGACGAGGCCCGCCCGTTCGCTTGTCAGACATTGGCACCGGGCCAAATGCTGCCTCTTTCGGATATTCTCTCGCGTTTGCGCGAAACCTATTGCCGCACCATTGGCGTGCAGTTCATGCACATTGACGACTTTCATGTGCGTTATTGGCTGCAACAACGCATGGAAAGCACGCTCAATCGTGTGCATTTGGCGCACGATGAGCAAATTCGCTTGCTCACGCGCCTAACTGATGCTTCGATTTTTGAAGAATTCATTCGCCGGAAATTCGTCGGCGCCAAGAGTTTCTCGCTCGAAGGCAGCGAAAGCTTGATTCCTTTGCTGGATCAGGCCATTGAATATGCCGCCGGACAAGGGGTCGAAGAAATTATCATCGGCATGGCCCATCGCGGGCGCCTCAACGTGCTGGCGAACATCATCGGCAAAAGCGCGCGGGAAATTTTCCGCGAATTTGAAGATCGCGACCCCGATTTGCATATCGGCGGCGGCGATGTGAAATACCATCTCGGCTATGCCAACGATTTCGAAACGGGCACCGGCAAAAAAGTGCGTTTGGCGCTCTGTTTCAATCCGAGCCATCTCGAATTCGTAAATCCTGTCGCGATGGGCCGTTTGCGCGCTAAAATGAGCCGCTGGGGCAACACCGGCGAGGATCGACGCGTGGAAGAGGGCCAAGGAATGTGCCTGCAAATTCACGGCGACGCCGCGTTTGCCGGCGAAGGCGTGATTCAGGAAACGCTCAATCTGAGCGAACTGCGCGCCTATTCCGTGGGCGGCACCGTTCACGTTATTGTGAATAATCAGATTGGTTTCACGACTTCGCCGAACGAATCGCGCTCAACGCCCTATGCCACCGATGTTGCGAAAATGCTGCAAATTCCGATTTTCCACGTCAACGGCGAAGACCCCGAAGCCGTAACTGCCGTGGTGCGTTTGGCTTTGGATTTTCGGCAGCAGTGGAAACGCGATGTGGTCATTGATATGTATGGCTATCGCAAATGGGGCCACAACGAAGCTGATGAACCCGATTTCACGCAGCCGAAATTGTATCGTGCCATCAAAGCGCGCAAACCAGTGCGCCAAGCCTATCTCGATGAACTCTTGAAAATGGGCGAAGTTACGCAGGTCGAAGCCGATAGCATCGCCGAAGGTCGCCGCGAAATGCTCGACAAAGAGCTGACCGAAGCACGCTCCGACACCCAATTTGTGCCCAGCCATTTGCGGCGCATCGGCGCTGGCTATTACGGTGGCCCAGAACGCAATGACGAGCCGGAAACGGCCATATCCAAAAAGCAACTGCAAAAGTTGCTGGCTAAATTAGCCAAGGTGCCGGATGGCTTTACGCCGCATCCGAAAATCAAGCGCCATTTGGATAATTTGGCGGCAATGGGCCGGGGCGAAGCACCCCTTAACTGGGCCGCTGCCGAAGCCTTAGCTTTCGCCACGCTCGCCACGGAAGGCATCCCAATTCGCTTGACTGGACAAGATTGCGAACGCGGCACGTTTTCGCATCGCCACTCGGTTTTGCACGATGTCGAAACCGATAAAACCTACCGACCTCTGGATCACGTCGCCGATGGGCAGGCGCCGGTGGAAATTTATAATTCGCCACTTAGCGAAACGGCGGTTTTGGGCTTCGAATATGGCTACAGTCTGGATTGTTTGAGCGGTCTGACGATGTGGGAAGCGCAGTTTGGCGATTTCTGGAACGTAGCACAGCCGATTGTTGACCAATTTATTGTCAGCGCCGAAGACAAATGGAATCACCTCAGCGGCATTGTCATGCTGCTACCGCACGGCTTTGAAGGCATGGGGCCGGAGCATTCCAGCGCGCGCCTGGAGCGTTTCAGGTCGCTGGCAGCGGAAGAAAACATTCAAATCGCCAATCCGACTACGCCCGCGCAGTATTTTCATTTGCTGCGCCGTCAAGCCTTGCGCCCGTGGCGCAAGCCGCTGATTATGATGTCGCCCAAAAGTTTGCTGCGCCATCTGGATTGTGTGTCTTCACTGGAAGATTTTTCGGAAGGCAGTTTTCAGCGCGTGATTCCCGACCAATTAGAGCGTCCGGCCAGCGAAGTTACACGCGTTTTGATTTGCAGCGGCAAATTGTATTACGAACTGGATGCCAAACGAGAAGCCGTCAAGCGCGATGATGTGGCGATTATTCGCTACGAGCAACTTTATCCCTATAAACCCGAAGTTCTCGAAGCGATTATGAAGCCGTATGCCGATGGCACGCCGGTTTTCTGGGTGCAGGAAGAGCCGATTAACATGGGGGCGTGGCGTCACATTCGCGTGTTTTACGGGCACGAAATGTTTGATCGCTTTCCATTCAAGCACATCACACGCCCGCCCAGCGCCAGCCCCGCAACAGGCTCTTCAAGCAGCCATAAAAAAGAACAGGAACTGATCTTAAACGAAGCGTTTGAAGTGCAGAACTCAGCACCCAAAGTAGAAAAACTTACCACGCCAAAAGGCGAAGACGGGTAGAAATTTTGAATTAAGAGTTTTGAATTGTAGTGACGTTGCGCGCCGCTTTAAAACGCGTGGAACGCGCCTTTAATTCAACATTCAAAATTTTCGAAAGGAACTCATGCCGGTTGAACTGAAAGTGCCGTCGGCGGGCGAATCAATCGCCGAAGTTGAAATCGCCGAATGGCTCAAAAAAGAAGGCGACGACATTACGCCCAACGATGATTTGGTCATGCTTGATTCGGCCAAAACCACGCTGCCGCTCGCCTCACCCATTACAGGCATTCTGCAAAAAATTCTCAAGCAACAAGGCGAAGTTGTCGCCATTGGCGATGTCATCGCGCTTTTAGAAGAAGGCGCCCCCGTCGCCAAAAAGCCAGCGCAAGCAGCGCCCAAAGCGGAAACTGCCGCGCCCGTTGAAGCGGCGCCCAAACCTGCCGAGAAACCGACTGCAAAAACGGCGAAAAACGGCAATGCCAACGAAAATTTCGTGATGCCCGCCGCCGCGCGCGAAATGGCGCAAAGTGGCATCGAGCAAAGTGAAGTCACACCTTCCGGCCCCGGCGGGCGCATTCTCAAAGAAGATGTGCAAGCTGCGCAAAGTCCGAAACCTGAACGCGGCGCTGCCGAAAGCGTGGGCAGCGAACACACCGCGCCAAAATTGGAAGATGAAGTCGCAACAGAAGCGCCTACGCTGCCCGTAGAAATGAAAGAAGCACATAAAGCGGCTCCGATGCCTCCCGTCGCACCAACACAACCCGCCGCAGGCGAAAAAGTGGTGCCAATGACGATGCTGCGTCGCCACATCGCCACGCGCCTTGTCGAAGCCCAACAAAACGCGGCGCTGCTGACCACTTTCAACGAAGTAGATATGAGCGCCACGATGAATTTGCGCAAGCAATTTCAAGACGAATTCACCAAAAAACATGGCATCAAACTCGGTTTCATGTCGTTTTTCGTGAAAGCATCCGTCGAAGCCCTGAAAGCATTTCCGGCTGTCAACGCCGAAATTCGTGGGCGCGATTTGGTTTATAAAAACTTCTACGACATCGGCGTGGCGATTGGCGGCGGCAAAGGTTTGGTCGTGCCGGTTTTGCGCGATGCCGAGCGTATGAGTTTCGCGGGCATCGAAAAGCAAATCGCCGAATTCGCGGGCCGCGCTAAAGATGGCACGCTCAAGCCCGAAGACCTCGAAGGCGGCACGTTCACCATCACCAACGGCGGCATTTACGGCAGTTTGATGTCCACGCCAATTATCAACCCGCCACAAAGCGGCATTTTGGGAATGCACGCCATTCAAGAGCGTCCAGTGGCCGAAAACGGCCAGGTTGTCATTCGCCCGATGATGTATTTGGCCCTCACCTACGACCATCGCATCATTGATGGCCGCGAAGCCGTCAGCTTTTTAGTGCGCCTCAAACAATGCCTCGAAAACCCGGCGCGGCTCTTACTCGAAGTATGAATCTCGATGCAGTATATTGGATAACAAAAACATCCAATATCCTGACATCATGCATCTTGAATGAACGGCGAATCTTCTGGCACTCTTACACATGACGCGATTCTGGAAGCGTTGGCCGCGTTGTCAGACGAACTGGAACGGCGCCGCGCCATTGGCGAAATCTGTTTGTTTGGCGGCACGGCAATGGTTTTGGCTTTTCATGTTCGGATTTCCACAAAAGATGCGGGTGCCATTTTCCAACCGGCACAAGTAATGAGAGATGCTGCACGCATCGTCGGTGAAGAAAAGCAATTACCAAAGGATTGGCTAAACGACGGCGTAAAAGGTTTCTTATCCGCGCGCCACGAAACGACAACAGGAAATCTTCCGCAGTTTTCGCATTTGCGCCTCACCATGCCTGTTCTCCAGTATTTGCTGGCGATGAAGTGCATGGCAGCGCGCATTGGTGGCACTATTGGAGCGCATTCAGACGTGCCGGACATTGTTTTTCTGATTCGTCATCTCGAACTAAAAAGCGCCGAAGAAACCTTATCTATTGTGGCCGATTATTATCCGGCGCAACACATTCCTGTGAAGACACGTTACCTCGTTGAGGGCATTTTTGAGGAGGAACTTTCATGAGGCCAAAATCGCTTGCTGAAGTCGCCGCGTTGACTCTGCAAAGCCAATCTTTTGACTTGAACCTCGCCAACTTTCTTGATGAATTTTATGCGTCGCCCGGTGCGGCGGCTTTGGCCGAAACGCCTGCGCTGCTGGCACCGCAGTTTGGCGATTTAGGCCAAGTGCAAGATGCTTATTTAGCTGCCACTGCCGAAGAATTGGCGCGGCGCTTTGACTTTCAGTTGCCCCAATGGACAGCAAGCGACACACGCCAACTTCGTCGCCCTTGGTTTGCCTCAACGTTGGCTTCGCTGCGTGCGGTGCTGTTGCAAGAAAGTCCGGCAGCGTTTCGCGCTCGCAACCTCTTTGTTAGCGAAAACGCTTTGATGCGTGTTTAACTGAAAATTATGAACGAATTTGATTTAGTGGTGATTGGTGCCGGGCCGGGTGGTTACGTGGCGGCGATTCGCGCGGCGCAGCTTGGAATGAGCGTCGCGTGTATCGAAAAAGAAGAGGCTCTGGGCGGCACTTGCTTGCGCGTCGGATGCATTCCCAGCAAAGCGCTGTTGGAATCGAGCGAGCATTTTTACGCCGCGCAAAGCGAATTGAAAAGTCACGGCGTCAAAATTTCGGGGCTTGAACTTGACCTTGCGCAAATGCTCAAGCGCAAAGACGGCGTGGTGCGCGCCCTGACGGGCGGCGTGGCCCAGCTTTTCAAAAAGAACAACGTCACGCGCTTTGCCGGTCACGCGGCTCTGGCAGGCGATGGCCGCATCAGCGTGCAAAACAAAGACGGTCTTAGCGTTCTCGAAGCGAAAAACATCCTTATTGCCACCGGCAGCCAATCGGCGCCGCTCAATGGAGTTGCAGTAGATGGAGACAGTATCGGCACCAGCACCGAAGCGCTCAGTTATCCGAGCGTGCCAAAACATCTCGTGGTCATCGGTGCGGGCGTGATTGGCCTTGAACTTGGCTCGGTTTGGAAGCGTTTGGGCGCCAAAGTCACGGTTTTGGAATACATGGATCGCATTCTGCCCGGCATGGACAACGAACTGGCCGCCGAAGCACAGAAAATTCTTGCCAAGCAAGGCCTCGACTTTAAACTCGGCGTAAAAGTAACCGGCGCATATGTCGAAGGCGAAAAATGCATTGTGGAAGCCGAAGGTCAAGAACCGCTTTCCTGTGACCGCGTTTTGCTCGCTATCGGGCGCATTCCCAACACGGATGGCCTCAACCTCGAAAAAGCGGGCGTGCAAACCGATAAACGCGGACGCATCGAAGTAAACGCACATTTTGCGACGACAGCGCCGAACATTTACGCCATCGGCGATTGCATCGCCGGGCCGATGCTGGCGCATAAAGCCTCCGAAGAAGGTATCGCCTGCGTCGAATTTCTGGCGACGGGCTACGGTCACGTCAACTACGACACGATTCCCGGCGTTGTTTACACGCATCCCGAAATCGCTACCGTTGGCAAAAGCGAAGAGCAACTCAAAGACGCCGGAATCGAATACAAAAAAGGCGTTTTTCCTTTTATAGCCAATGGCCGCGCGCGAGCCTTGGGCAGCACCGATGGCCGCGTCAAAATCTTGGCCGATGCCCAAACAGACCGCGTTCTCGGCGTGCATATTATCGGCGCACGCGCCGGAGATTTAATCGCCGAAGCTGTCGCGGCGATGGAATATGGCGCCAGCAGTGAAGACATCGCGCGCACCTGCCACGCCCACCCAACACTGGCCGAAGCCGTCCATGAAGCGGCTTTAGCCGTGGATAATCGCACCATTCATATTTAGCCGCAAGGCCTCGCCACGCGAAAACAGCACAAAAACGACGCGATTCTCTTATAAAAATCGCGTCGTTTTTGCGAAACGTAGTCGGGTGCCCGCCGGGCGGGTATCGCAGATTGGCGGCTAATCTTTACCTGTGCAACTTCTTGATCTTTCCCTGCCCACGCCCGCCGAAAATTTGGCGTTGGATGAAGCGTTGCTTGACGAGCGCGAAACTAATGGAGGCGAAGGCGTTTTGCGCTTTTGGGAAACGGCGGCGGCGTTTGTGGTTTTGGGTTACGTTTGCAAAATCGCCGATGATGTGAGCGCAGAAGAATGTAAAACGCGCGGTGTGCCGATTTTGCGCCGTTCCAGCGGCGGCGGCACGGTTTTGCAGGCGCGCGGCGTGCTGAATTACGCGCTGATTCTGCCCATCGAAAATGGCACACCAAGTGAAAATCTCACGACGACAAACGCTTTCGTGATGCAGAAAACGCGCGAGGCGCTGCAACCATTTGTGAGTGAGGAAATTTCGATTCGCGGCATCACCGATTTGTCTATTGGCGATCTCAAATTTTGCGGCAATGCGCAACGGCGACGCAGAAATTGGCTGCTATTTCATGGCGCGTTTCTGCTGGATTGCGACATCAATTTAATGAGTGCCATTTTGAAATTGCCACCGCGCCAACCCGATTATCGCGCGCAACGCACCCACGCCGATTTCGTCGCCAATTTGCATTTGCCCGCGCAAGAAATCAAAACCGCGTTGCGGGAGACATGGCACGCAGAAAGCGAATTGTTGGCTTATCCAAAGGATGGTGTGAAAGATTTAGTCGCCCAAAAATATGCGCGAGACGACTGGAATTTCAAGTTTTGAAGCGACGTTTTTCTCTAAAAATGGCTCCTTGCCTTCTGCGCATAGCGCGATTGTATACTGAGATTGCACCGCGCTGTTGACGCATTTTCTGGTGCGTATCGTCACTTCGCGAAACTGCGCTGCTCTGCTTATGAAAATGTTTCCTCGCTTGATTGCTTTGTTTTTTTTCGTCGTTGCTTTATTGCCGACGCACGCCCAACCCGCTGTCACACGCACGGAAGACATTGTTTATGGGCGAAAATTTGGCGTTGCGCTCACTTTAGATGTGCTTCAACCGACCAAGAACAATGGTTATGGCATCGTTTACATGGTCAGCGGCGGCTGGGTTTCGAATCACGATTGGATTAGCGCCAACGCTTATGCACCCTTTTTGGAGCGTGGTTATACCGTTTTTGCGGTCTGCCACGGTTGCCAGCCCAAATTTACTATCCCGGAAATTACGCAGGACATTCATCGTGCCATTCGCTTTGTGCGCCACAATGCGGCCAAATGGGGCGTAACTCCCGATCATCTCGGCATTAGCGGAGGTAGCGCGGGTGGGCATTTGTCGCTGACGATGGCGACGCAGGGCGGGCCGGGCCAGACTGACGCGAAAGACCCAATTGACCGCGAAAGCAGCGCCATTCAAGCTGTGGCTTGTTTTTATCCGCCGACGGATTTTCTCAACTATGGCACGCCCGGCGAAGATGCCGTCGGCGTGGGAATTTTGAAGAATTATAAAGGCGCTTTCGGCACGCCTGCTGATACGCTTGAAGGACGCCAAAAACAGGGCAAAGAAGTCTCGCCGATCTATTTCATCACGCCGCAATTGCCGCCAACGCTTATCGTCCACGGTGACGCTGACAAATTGGTGCCGATTCAGCAGTCCGAAAGTTTCGTCCAGCACGCTGTGGCCGCAGGCGCTACCGCGAAATTAATTATTCATACCGGCGGCGGGCACGGCTGGGGCAACCAAGCCGCCGATATGGTCACGATGGCCGATTGGTTTGACGAATATCTACGCGGCGTGAAAAAATAAGGCCAAAATCAAGGCTTACAACGGCATTTCCAACAATTGACGCAGTGATTTAATAATCGTCACGTTGTCATCGTGCGGCGTATCGCCGGACGGTAAATCGCGCTCGTCGCGCACAATCCAAACGGGATGCAAACCGGCCCCCTGCGCGCCTTGCACATCTTTTTCGTAATGGTCGCCAACATACAAACATTGGTGCGGCGCCAAAGAAGGCAGCACATTTTGCACATATTCCAAGCCGAAATGAAATAGTTCGACGCCCGGTTTTTCGAGTCCGGCTTGCGAACTGGACAGCACAAAATGAAAATAGCGCGCTAAATCAAGTTCTTCAAAACGCTGCGGCAATTGATAATCCCAGTTCGACAAAACGCCCATCGGCACGCCGCGCGCTTGCAAAGCTTCCAGCACTTCGCGCGTTTCGGGAAAAAGGCGAAACACGATGGCATCGGCCAAAATTTCCAGCAAAACCTCTTGCGCTAAATCGTGCCTGCCGCCGTGGTGGTGGACGGCATCGCCCAAAACTTGCGCGCATTCGCAGCGCAGGTTTTCCCACGAAGGCAAATCGCAGGCGCGCAGCACATTGCTCATGTAATGGCGCATTTCGGTGTGCGCCGCCTGCCGCACAATGCGGTCACACAAAACCACGCCATGCCGCGCGAAACCGCGTTGCAAGCGTCCGTAAAAGTCGTCCAACTCAACTAAAGTGCCGTAGGCGTCGAAAAGAATAAACACGAGATTGAAATTGCCCGCTGAGTATAAGCAAAATAACACGCTCTTGAGGTGTCCCCTGCTTGCAGGACTATTGCTGTTATTGGCGATTCCCATAGCACTAATGCCAAAACCTGCTCGCAAAACCACTCAATATGGCACAAAGGGGTTTACACGCGGCAGACCTTTTGCTAACATGGGGTGAGGCGCTTTTCTTAATGCCCTCTTTCAGGGCCGGTAGCTCAGCTGGTAGAGCAGGGGACTTTTAATCCCAAGGTCACAGGTTCGATTCCTGTCCGGCCCATTTAGTTAGCTTTCAGCGATTAGCTTTTACAGCCACCATATTTACTTATGGTGGCTGTTTTGCATTTCAGTCCCAACGCTAACCGCTCAAACCTATTTCAGCTTCCACAAAGGGCGAAAGCGAAAAAAGACGAGTAAAGTAAACGTCGCGGCAATGAGGGCACCGCAGCAAATGGCACCGCGCGGGCCGAGAAATGGCAAGCGTGCCAAAGCACCCACAAAAAGCGAACCAATCGGGGCAGTGCCGATTAAGGCCAACGAATATAGCGAAAACACGCGGCCTCGCATATCGCCGGGCGACAGCGTTTGCACAAGCGTGTTCGCTGTCATCAAAAACGTCAACAAAAACCATCCGGCGGCAATCAACCACAGACAGCCAATCCACAAGAGCGGCGCGAAGCTGAAATTTGCGACGCTTAGGCAAAACAAAAAGGCGCCGAGCAAGAGTCGCTTGCCTTGGTGTCGCATTTTTCCGGCGACGGCCAAAGCCAAGGCCGAACTTAACGCGCCCACGCCGTTGCAACTCATCAGCAGCGTAAAACCTTGCGCGTTGCTGTGAAACACATCCTTGGCAAAAACCGAAAGCAGCGTGGCGAAACTCATCGCGCACATCGAAACTACAGCCACTAAAACCGTCACCAACCACAAAACTTCGTGCCCGCGCACGAATTGATAGCCTTGTTTCAAACCTTCCCAGCCCTGCCCTGCCCGTGCGCTACGGCGCGGCGGCAAATTCATGCGAGAAAGGCCAAAGATCAAGGCCAAAAACGAAAGCGCATTCGCCAAAAAACAGCCCGCCAAACCCAAAGTGTGAATCAAATAACCGCCCAAAGCAGGCCCGGCAACGCGCGCCGAATTAAAGGCCGTCGAATTCAAAGCGATAGCATTAGGCAAGTCGTCCGGCGGCACCATTTCGGCGTTGAACGATTGGCGCACCGGCACATCGAAGGTGTTAATGATGCCGCCGAGTAAAGACAACAAGGCCACCGCCCACAACTGCAAAAGGCCATAATGCACCAGCGCCGCCCACGCCAGCGCCAAACACGCGGCAATGCTATTCAGGAATATCAGAGAACGCTGTTTATCCACGCGGTCGGCAATCATACCCGCCCACAGGGTGAACAACAAAAACGGCGCTGTGCCACAGGCGGCTACCAACGCGATAAGAAAAGTGTTGTCGGTTAAGCGGTCACGCACCAGCCAACTTTGCGCTGCCTGTTGCGCCAAGGTGCCAAAAAGCGACACCAAATTTCCGCACCAGAACAAGCGGAAATTGTGGTGTCGCAGCGCCGCAAAACGCGGCGGTTGTGACGGAGGATTTGCGGGTTCTGTGGTAGGTTCTTCCCAAATGGAATCAGGCAGAGGCGCAGACGCGGGGCGGGGCATGAAGCAGACAGTTTACTGTTTTCATTCGCGGCGCCGTCTTTTTCCCAAACCCAAAGCCAGCGCCAAAATAACGTAGACAAGCAGCAGCGCACGCGGCGAAATTTTGTGTTCAAAACCGGGGGTCAGGCGCTTGGGCACGATGTAAAAATCGGTGACATAAGCCACCGCCGAGATAACAGCGCCGCCCGCCAACGCGACGGGCACATTACCTTCGTCTTGATAGGCACCAAACAGCATTTCATGCAGCGCGGCCCACGTTGTATTGGCCGAATTGTTCAGTAGGAGGCCCGTTACGGTGTATTTGACGGAAAAATCGTCTTGTGCCAGCGCTTCGTCGCCAAAGGTGATGTGACTGATGGCATTAATCGGCTCGAACGGCTTGCCGTTTTCCACTTGACCGCACAATGCCACCGCCGCACTTGTCACCAGCGTGCAAATCTGGCCCTTGGCCGCACTATCGCGCCCCACTTGCGGGCCGAGTTTCAATTTCCAGTTCATAGGGATGATTATAGGCCAATAGGAGGCCAAGATGTAGAGCTACCAGTAAAGTGCCTCTACATTTTTCCCGTAAAAACAAAAGAGAGCCGGTGCTTTATGCACCGGCCCGCTAAAATATGAGTTTTGCTCATGGACGAAGGGAAAATCAGGCCATTTCCAAGCCGCGCAGGGAGCTTTTGCCGGTGGAAAATTCGCCGGTTTCGATGCCCATGCGTTGCAGCATCGAAACGTAAAGGTTGGAGAGCGGGTAGTTGTTTTGGGTGTCGAACGCCAGATGTTGGCCGTGTTTGAA
>JANMKN010000340.1:0-13162 GCA_031372065.1 Abditibacteriaceae bacterium
CATGGAATGTGGGGCCGCTCCCCTGGGGGGTGTGGTTTGGTGAGGGCAACGAGGTCGTATCGCGACCTCTTATGCAACGGAAACCCTTCACCCCACCCCTCTCCCCAAGGGGAGAGGGGTCTTTTCAAACAGCCTTTTAAAGGCGCGACACGCGCGGCTGGAGTTACCAGAAAGCATTGTCTTCACGTTCCTGCACTTTTTGGAGACGAAACTCAGCGATCTTGCGAATCAGTTCTTCGGGCAGAGGCTTGTCGTAGGGAAGCTGAAGGTAGTTCTTGGTCGTCTTGTGCGTTTCCAATTCCTCGCGAAACGCTTCCAGCGCTGTCGGTGTGGGCGCGAAGTTGCAGTGTGCTTTGTGCGCGGAGAACGCGAACACGAAGCGCGGCTCCACGAAGTAGGGCGTGCCCCACTTGATGATTTCTTCGGCTTCTGGCGCGACGCTTTTAAGAATCGCGTATAGCTGGCGCAAATGCGGCTGCGCCTCGCGCGGAGCCGCCTCAATATACTCGGCGATTGTCGTCGGGCGCTTGGTTGAAATGGGTGGTTGCATAGTTTGTAAGTATATAGGTAGCTCTTGAACGTCCATCACGCTGACAGATAAAAGGCTACATTTGTGGCCGGGCGCAAGCCCCGCCTATTTAGATAGGCTCTAAGTTCGCCACCCCTTGCCAACATAGTCTCTTGTTCGTCCGCTGTTGGACATTTTCAGTTTGATACTTCGGCGTGCTTAAGCAACTCGGCAATGGCGATGAGTCCATACGATTCTGCAATTTCTATTGCTTCTTGATCAATACCTATTTTAACGCTCGCGCCGTATTGTAGAAGAAGCTGAACAACATTGATGTCCGCCGTCTTGACAGCCTTGCACAATGGAGTCTCATCTTCAACATTCTTTGCATCGGGATTTGCGCCGGCATCAAGCAAAAGTTTTATGATTTCCGTATCTGGCTTCTTGTATGAACAGGCCAAGTGCAACGGGGTTTGACCCCAGCTGTCTTCCTTATTAAGTTCTGCTTTTGCTTCCACTCCTGAATTTTGGCTTAAGATGAGCCGTATAGCTTCAACATCTTTCCATCGCACTGCCCACATCAATGGCGTGCGATTATATTCCTTATCGTCTTTGTAAGCAAGAATTCTCGATTCGACTGATTTGTTGTTCATCATTCGTTCATTTTAACATTTGCGCCTATAGCAACGCCGCGCGCCGCAGCCCAATAATGCAACTCACCCGCAAATTTCCGCCGTAAAAGCGCGTCTTTGTGCTGGAAAGTGCCCAAATTGGCCTGAAAAAGCCGCAAAAACTCCTCTGGGGCATGATTCCGCGTTTTGTGGCGCAAAAATGCAAGCGTTTGATGCCTTTTGTCCCTTGTGAAGTGGCATTTTGAGGCTGGTTACACACAAAAATTGCTTGTAGAGGCGCAGGTTTTCATTGATGCTGTTCATGCGATGACTATGTGCTTTCATTCAAGTATTGTAGATGGTCGTGTAAAAAGTGCTTCAACTAATTCAACACCTGTGGGTAAATATAAGTTGTATAAGTATGCTAATTCAGTCTATGTATGTGCTTATTCAATTCCTGTATGTGCTCATGTCAAATTTATATGTGGTCATGTGAGTGTTCTATCTATTCATGTAAAATTTACATACTATAATTCGGACTTACACAAGCAGATGCAAGTTTGACATAAGCACATGCAAGACTCACCTGAGCACATATAAGAATTGAATTGCAAGGTATACAAGATGAATAAGCACATGGATAGATTATATAATCAGATACAAGAAATCAATTATCATGTGTAAGTTCTATATGAACGCATGCAGCATTTGCGTGTTATCATGCAACATTTACAGAAGCAAAGATAGGTATTGAATGGACGCGCATAGACAAATCACGGACGTTCGCATACAATAAAAACAGCGAAGAAGGGAATTTTTGGGGAGGAACAACTATGCCTCGTTTGACTTTGCAAGAGCGCGAAGTGCTCATGGATACCTATGACGGCCACTATGCGCTGCTTTTAAAGCAGTCTGCCGGTTGGGAAATTGAAGAAGGGTTTGGCCTTGGCGAATTACGCGCCCTATTTCAAACCTATCTCGACACGCAAAACGACATCAGCACCAACGAAACAACCCTCAGCGTGCAGCGTAACCAACGCGATGCCTTATTTGGCCGCGATATCGAAGACATCAATGGCATTTGGTTTGTGTTGGGCCTGTATAAGCAGATGGCGCGTTCCCGACTGCCCAAAAGTAGTGCGCTCCGCAAAACCGATCTAACCATCGGGAAAGTGTCCCCCGCCGCTTACGACGCGATTTTAGGCCGCTTCATCGAACACTGGAAACTCGTCAATGCCGCATTGCCTGTCAACAAGCCGCTGGTCATTGCCGGAAAAACCTTGGCCGATGTGCAAGCCCTGCGGCAGCAAATCGCGGATTTGAAGACCGAGATTACCGAAACGCTGCCCACGCGGTTAGAGGCCATGCGCAGCGAACGCGAACAGTTGTTCGGCGATGTCATCGCGGACGAACGCGAACCGACTTCTATTATCGGACGGTTGGAAAGTTACGGCGTCGAAGTGAAATCGCAGTTTGCGGGCGACGTGCTGACCAAAACTATCCCCCGTATTTTCCCCGACGAAGCCGCCACGCCACGCTTTGCCTTCAATTTCCGCGTGGCGGGCAGCGATGTGGTTATCTGGTGGACGATGCGCGAAACCTTGCAAAATCGCGCTGCCGTGATTTATCTCAAAGCAGGCAGCTTCGCGGAAACTCGCTCAATTCCCGCCGCGCCCTATAAAGTCACCTTTGCCGGTGCCGAACCAGAAGACGGATTGGACGCAGTGGAATTGCGCAACGCCGACAGCAAAACCATCGCCAAGGGCCGCCACGATGCCAGTTTGAGCGAGCCTGCGTAAGGCGTAGTCGGCATAGCAAGCCATGCCCTAAGAAAACAAAAGAGCGCGACGAGAATCTTCTCGTCGCGCTCTTTTACATAACCTCAAGTTGCTATCTATGGGTTGTGCCGCAGAAAACCCCCACCTAATCCTGCCCGCAAGCGGGCGCCCGCCCAAAGGGGAGGAATTACGCGTCTCCATCGAAAAATGCGCTTCATAGGCATAGCTCTTCCCCTTTGGGCGGGCGCCCTCTGGGCAGGATTGGATGGGGGTATATGCCAAGAAACCAAGCGTGATTTTGCTGATTTACTCTTCGTCTGTTGACGTGGGGGTAGCGGGTGGCAATTGCTTTTGAGCGCGCAAAGTTTCAATTTCGAAGCGCAAGGCGAGTTTTTCACGCTCATGCGCCTCGTTTTGTTGCATCAGTTGGATTTGATAGGCCAAATGTTGAATTGCTTCGCGGAGTTCGTGGACTTCGGCTTGTGTAGCAGCGCTAAGATCGCGCATTTCGGTTTGCAATTGCTTGAGATCGGCGCGATTTTGTTGTAAGTCTTTGCCAAAATTGAAAAGCAAATTGGCAATCTCGTAAAGACTCTTGAGCATGGTCAGGAGCCTTTCATTTGAGAGAGAATAACGCGGGTTTCAGCGCGCAAGGCTTCGATTTCGCGCTGGTCGTTAGTCATTTCTTCGCGCAAGTTTTTCATGGCGGCTATGAATTGATCTATAGCCGATTGGTATTCTTCATCGGTCTTGTCAGGCACCGCTTTTTCCAGCATGGTTTCCATGATACTTCACCTCAAAAAACATTTTAGCACTCACAAATGCATACGGCCCAGTTGGGTTAAATATCTGTCGCCCCGGTCGCAGAGAATGGTAACAACGATGGCTTGATTCTCTTCGGAATACGCGCCGGAGGCTTCGAGTTGTTCGCCGAGTTGCAGCGAAGCATGGACGGCGGCGCCTGCGGAAAAGCCAACGAAGATGCCTTCTTCTTTGGCGAGGCGCGCTTGCATATCGTAGGCGTCTTCGGTGCGCGCGGGAATCATTTCGTCGTGTAGTTCGGCGTGATAAATACCGGGCACAATCGAAGTTTCGAGATGCTTTAAGCCTTCGATGCCGTGCAATTCGTTGTCGGGTTCGACGGCGTAAATCTTCGGCGCGGGCGTTTGCTCTTTCAGAAAGCGGCCCGTGCCCATCAAAGTGCCGGTGGTGCCGACGGTTGCCAAAAAGTGCGTGACGCGGCCATGCGTTTGGCGCCAGATTTCGGGGCCGGTGCCAGTGTAATGCGCTAAAGCATTCGCTTCGTTGTTGTATTGATCGGGTTTGAAGTAAATGTCAGGGTTTTCGGCGTAGATTTGTCGCGCCAAAAGAATGGCGCCATCGGAGCCGTCGTATTTGTTGGACAGAATCACTTCGGCGCCATACATGGCCAGAATCGCGCTTCGTTCGGGCGACACGTTACCGGGCAAAACCAGTTTCACTTTGTAGCCCAGCGCCGCGCCAATCATGGCGTAGGCGATGCCGGTATTGCCCGAAGTCGAATCGAGAATGATTTTGTCTTTGGTCAGTTCGCCGCTTTTGATGCCCCGACAAATCATCTGAAAGGCAGCGCGGTCTTTGACGCTGCCACCGGGGTTGAGATATTCGGCTTTGCCGTAGATTTCGACGGTCTTTAAATGGGCGGGAATGTGATTGAGACGAAACAGCGGCGTGTTGCCGATGTAGTCCATAATCGGAATCGCCTCGACGCCTTGTTTTTCCAGCGGCGGCGGCGCGCATGGCGTCACCACTGCGTTACTGAGATGCCCGTTGCTCTGATTCATGGCCTTTGCACAACGTCAAATGATGACGACGGGTTCCTCTCGAATGTCTTCGGGAATGCGGCGGCCTTCGATTTTAAACGAGCGCGGTTCGGGATTTTCCACATCACGCAGCGACACAATCAAATAGGAAAAACCGGGAAACGTTAAGTCGTCCGAATCGCCCCAATGCGCTTGTTTTACATCCGTCGGCGACGGGTAGGGTTGCGTGGCCGGATGCGTGTGATAAATGCCGACGATTTGCGTGCCTGCCTCGCGCGCTGCTTTTTCGGCGCGCATATAATCGCGGGCGTTGATGGTGTAAGTCAGTTCGCTTTGGTCGTCGCTTTGCGCCGGATACACCTCGGCGATAAGAATGTCATCACCGTCTTTGTGGCCCGCCAAGAGACCGCATATTTCCAGCGGTTTGCCTTCGCGTCCCTGCGCCACAATACGCTCGAATTGGTTTTGGGTCAGTTGCAGCATAATTGTAGGGGCACGCTACAGCGTGCCCTGATTTTGGTATTGACCATTCGGGCACGCCGTAGCGTGCCCCTACAAATTTTAAGCCTTCGGTTTCATCGCCTTAATCAAAACTTCGGCGACTTCGGGGCGGGTGAATTCAATCGGCGGGATGATGCCGTCAAGCAACATCTGGCGCACTTTGGTGCCGGACAGCGTGATTTTTTCGGCTCCTTCAGGCAGCGTTTTGTCGGTGCCCATGCCGTTGACAGTGGGGCTATAATAGGCGTGTTCAAACTTCAAAGGCACGATGTCCATTTCTTCGGGCGTGAATTCATCGAAGATGTATTGCGCGTCGAAGGTGCCGTAATAGTTGCCGACACCGGCGTGGTCGCGGCCCACAATAAAGTGCGTGCAACCGTAGTTTTTGCGCACGATAGCGTGAATAATGGCTTCGCGCGGCCCGGCATAACGCATGGCGGCAGGCAAAACCGAAAGCATGACGCGTGAGCGCGGATAGTAATTCTTAATCAGCACTTCGTAGCATTCCATGCGCACATCGGCGGGAATGTCATCATCTTTGGTGTGGCCGACAAGCGGGTGAATTAAGAGGCCGTCCACGATTTCAAGCGCGCTTTTGGTGACATATTCATGCGCGCGGTGAATGGGGTTGCGCGTTTGAAACGCCACGATGGTTTTCCAGCCTCGTTCGGCAAAAGCGCGACGCGTTTGTTCGGGCGTCAAGCGATATTCGGGAAAGTTGGCGTCGCTGCGTTGCGCCAACACCTGAATTTTGCCGCCCAAATGAATGTCGCCGCGACGATACAAATTCTTCACGCCGGGATGCGCCTCGTCGTCCGTGCGATAGACTTCGCGCGCTTCCCGCTGCTTGTCGTATTTGTAAATGTCTTCCAGCGTCATCACGGCTAAGATGTTGTCGAACTTGTCAATCAAGGCGACTTCTTCGTCTTGCTTGAGCGATTCGGCTTCGTCGGCGGTGACGGCCAAAGTGATGGGAATCGTCCACGGCAAGCCATTGGCGAGGCGCTTGTTTATAACAACATTTTCGTAGTCGCCGCGATTCATGAAGCCGTCAAGCGGCGAAAACGCGCCGTTGCCGATCATTTCCAAATCGGAAAGACGGCGGTCAGCCAAATAAATTTTCTGCAAATTCTGCGCTTTTTCGCGCAACGCTTCGGCGGCGTCGCCTGTGACAAAGGCATTGATCAGTTTTCCGCCGTGAGGCGCAATTTCAGTCCGCATATCCTAATTTCTCCTGAGATGTTCACTCGCAAAGGCGCCCCGGCGGGCGAAAAATGCCTTGCCGGGGCGCCTTTGTAAGACGATTTTAATTCAAAACCACCAACGGCACGCTCGAAACCTTGTGCTGTTTGCCGGTTTCGTAGGTGCGAATGGGCATACCGTAGCGCCGTTCCTGCCGTTCGAGCAATTCGGCCAAAGTTAGCCGCTTGAGAACTTCTTCCATTGCGTCGCGCATTTCGCGCCACACTTCCTGCACCGCGCAGCTACCGCTGGCGAGGCACGAATTATCTTTGTCGGCTTTCGACATCGGCAAGGCGTCGGCGGGCACTCCGGCGGAAAGGCACATCATCGGGTCGAGTGGCCCTTCGAGTGCGACAAGCGCATCGAAAACTGTGATTTCCTCGGCGGGTTTGGCGAGCAAATAACCACCGGTGGCGCCGCGCCGTGCCTTGATTAAACCGGCAGTTTTCAGAGCGGGCACGATTTGCTCCAGATAATCCAGCGAAATGTGCTGACGTTCGGCGATGTCGCGCAGCGACAGGGCCGTCCCCGTTTCGATGCCCAGTTCCATCAAGGCACGTAATCCGTATTCTCCGCGTGTTGAAATTCTCATTTGCGACTTGGAAATTGAGGATTTATCGCTTCTTTACTTGTTTCGCAGGCAGCAAAAACGCAAACTAAATCCCTCAAATGCCGCAGGCAGTATAATGAAGGGGCTGCCAAGGCACAACCAAACCGCAATCAAAACCTACCTTTCAAGCAGATGATGAAACTTATAACCGCCATTCACGCCCCGTTTTCTGTGTTGACCGATGAAACCATTGTCGCGCCCTCGGAAATTAATGTTGGAGAAACGACAGACCGCACCAGCGACGGGTTTCGCGTGCTGCTTTACAACGATGAACATCACTCAATGGACGAAGTGATTTTGCAGTTGCAAAAAGCCACTGGCTGCAATTTGGAAAAAGCCATCGACATTATGATCGAAGCGCACACCAAAGGCCGCGCTGTCTGCTACAAAGGCGGGCGCGATGACTGCCAAAAAGTCTGCCGCATCCTGCGCGAAATTCGCCTGCAATGCGAAGTAGATTGCGATTAATTAATTCACCGCGTTCTCTGTGGTGAATTTTAAAAATGAATCCTGAAATAGAAACGAGAATGCGTGCTTTGGTTGACGAAGTTTTGCGTGTCAACCAGCAACTCAATTTAACCTCTATTCGTGAGCCGGACGAAGCATGGACGAAACACATTTTGGATTCGTTGCAAGGCTTGCAAACCGGACTTTTTGAAGGCACCAAATCGGTTGTAGATGTCGGCAGTGGCGCCGGATTTCCCGGACTTCCACTTGCCATCGCGCGGCCCGATTTGAAAGTGACGCTGCTTGAATCCACGCGAAAAAAGTGCGATTTTTTGCGTGAAACGATCCAAAAGTTCGAGTTAAACGCCCGAATTCTCAACGAACGTGCCGAAACTGCCGCGCAAAACAAAGTGTGGCGCGAACGCTATGCCGTTGCGACAGTGCGCGCCGTTGGTTCTCTTAGCGAAGTCTGCGAATTAACGCTGCCACTGGTAAAAGTCGGAGGCTACGCTGTGTTATGGCGCGGTCAATGGGCCAAAGAAGAAACGCAGGCGGCACGTGGCGTTTTGAAAAGTCTCGGCGGCAAATTACACAGCGTCACGCCGTATAATCTGCCCGCCCATCCGCTGCAATTTCACCTTGTTGTCCTCGAAAAGGTGGCCTCAACGCCCGCTAAATTCCCCCGTCGCGAAGGTTTGCCCAAACATCAGCCGCTTTGTGATTTTGAACCTCCCTCAAATTCGTAAGTGAAAAGGACATTTTAGCGCCATGCGCCGCAGCGATTCATCTTCGTGATCTTGCAATTCAGTCACGTCAACCCAACGCCACGCTTTGGCCTCGTGATTGATTTGCAGCGGTTCATTTGCATTGGCGCGCAGTAAAAAGCGCACATCGTAATGCCAATGGCCGGGCACGAACGCCTGATTTGCGCCACGTTCGGGAATCCAATGCACATCAACATCGAAAATATCGCTCGAAACGGTGCGCAATGACGTTAAACCGCTTTCTTCTTGTGCTTCGCGTAGCGCGACACGCAAAACATCGCTATCACCATCGCAATGACCGCCGGGTTGTAGCCAGCGATGTAATTTCGCATGATGCAACAACAAGACTTGTGTGCCCGTTTTGTTGCTGACCCACGCCGAACCGGTGATGTGGCCGCTTAAAAGTGTGCGCTCGAAGCAGTTTTCGTTTTGCAAAACAAAATCGCGGAGGCGTTTTAGCATCGCCGCTTCGGTTTCATCGAACGGCGAATGGGCATTCAATAGATGAAGTAAAGTTTGGCGATGCATGAAAAAGAGTTGCCTGAAAGCGTGTCGTCGCCTTAACTAAGCGAGATGTTACCATTTTTTCGCAAAAAGGAGCCAACTGTGGCTAAACAGTATGCAGCACCGCCGGAAATGAGCATTGACGTCTCGAAAGATTACGTCGCGACCATCGAAACCAATCGCGGCAGCATCGTTTGCGATCTTTTCGCCGATGCCGCGCCCGTTACGGTCAACAACTTCGTGTTTTTATCGAACGAGGGCTTTTACAATGGCGTGACGTTTCACCGTGTGATTGCCGATTTTATGGTTCAAACCGGCGATCCGACAGGGACAGGCCGTGGTGGGCCGGGTTACCGCTTCAAAGATGAATTTACTGGCAATTCGCATCGCCATGACACGCCCGGCGTGCTTTCGATGGCAAATGCTGGCCCCGGCACCAATGGCAGCCAGTTTTTCATCACCCACACGCCGACGCCGCATTTGAACAACAAGCACACCGTTTTCGGCAAAGTGCGCGAAGGGCAAAATGTCGTGGATTCGATTCGCCAAGGCGATGTGATTAACAGCATCACCATAAGCGAAAAGTAGAATGATTCGCGCGCGATGCGTGGAAAACAAAAAAATAGCACCTCTGGATTGCAATCCAGAGGTGCTATTTTGCAATTTAACGCTTCCAGATCATGATTTATGACCTTTGGATTACAATCTATGACTACCAGATTACGATCTATGACTCCAAGATTGCAATCTATGACTACCAGATTGCAATCTATGACTTCAAGATTACGATCTATGACTCCAAGATTACGATCTATGACTCCAAGATTACAATCCAGAGGGCATGAATACAAAAATTTCACTGTATTCCCACTTCTCTGCGGTGGAACAATCAATTCCACGGCGAATGGCGTATTAAACCGCGAAAGGCGCCGACGATTTGCACATCTTCGGCGGGAAATTCCATATCTCGATAAAGCGGATTCGAGGCGCGCAGAGTAATGGTATTTTCGCCCGGCTCTTGATGAAAATGTTTCAGCGTGGCGTCGCCTTCGACTTGCACGGCGGCAATTTCGCCTTTATGCAAGGCCACATCGGGCCGCAATAATACTAAATCGCCTTCTAAAATGCCGTCGCCGATCATCGAATCGCCTTTGACGCGCAACAAAAAATCGCCGGGGCGCGAGGCTAATACATCGTTGGTATTTTCGGCCCAATCTTCGGCTTGTTCAATCGCTTCGCTCAGTGGCCCCGCCGGAATGCTACCCAAAATCGGCAAGCCAAAACCATTGGCGGCTTTGCCTTCTTGAGTCAGCGTAATCACGCGCGGTTTGCCACGCACGCCGCCTTGGATTTGCACAAATCCCATATTTTGCAGGCGATGCAAAGTCGGCGTCAGGCTCGATTCGCCAGCCAAGCCCATCCGTTCGGCTAATTCGCGCACAATTGGGAATCCGCCTTCTTGCCACGCAATCGAAATCTGCTTTAAAACTTCTCTTTGACGCTTGCTTAATTCTTTCATCTTCGTCTTCCTACAAAGGGATATATAAAATATGCCACAAAAACGGCCATGCGGCGCGAAGGAGGCAGTCCCCGCGCCGCATGGCTTGCTGTTGCGCTTAAAAATCGCGCTTTTACGCCGAAGTTACAGCCGCACGGCCATTGGCGGCGCTAACGGGCGCTTCTTCCAACTCGCCCAAACGTCCGCCCCAATTTGCGGTGTCGCCTTCGTAAGGGTCATCCTCCGGCGATGCGTCTTTCAAACGAAAATCGCAATTGGGCTGACCAGTTCCGGCGTTGCCGCAAACCCAACCCGCGCCCGATTTGCCGCGCACATAACGCGCAGGCACACCGCAATGACACTGAATGGCATCAGACTCGAAACCCTCAACAGGCGCGGCTGCGACGGGCTGTTCGACGCGTGGCGTCGGTGTTTGCACTGGCGGCGCCACTGGCGCTTCTGAGCGGGCGAAACCATTTTGTTTTTCCGTGCTGGTGCTGCCATCGGATAGCCACGCCACTAATTTTTGCGCGACTTCGCGTCCCGCACGCGGAATGACCATGCCTGCCACTGCCGGACAACGCGTTTTGCCGATAATCAAGTTGTTGTCTTGATCTAAATCGGCGACCACATCGAATTCGTATTCCATGCCGTCGCGCTGCACTGGGGCGAGGCCCACTTTGCGAACCGAAATTTTGCCGGTTTTTTCGTTCTTTTCCTGCACATATTCAGTTTTAGCGCGCATGGTCGTGATGATATGCAAACGCGCATTCAAAATGGCATCCACCATCGAATTATGCATCGGCGTCACATCGCGCCACGCTGCGAACGTGTTGCCCGATTGACTGCGCTTCGTGGCACGCGTCACTTGGTCGAGCGCGCCATCTTTGCCCGTCCACGCATGGCTGAGACTATCAATAATCAGCACATTGTAACCGGCTTCTTCGGCGGCTTGAATGGCGTCAATGTAATTCTGCGGGCTGAACGATTCCAATTCCAATACATCGAAATCGAAAATGTCCGAATACTTGCTGGCGCTGCCGCGTTCGGTGTCCACCACGGCAATCGGGCCGCCCAAATGGGTGGCGACGTTTAACGCCGTGTAGGTTTTGCCACTACCCGCGACGCCCATTAAGGCCATGCGCAGGCGCGATGATTTTTTAGATGCTTTTTGAAAACTCAGGCTCATGATCGTGTCCTTTCGCGCCCAAAGCGCGGCTTGTCATAGTTCTTGCTGCGCTTTTAAGCGACTTGCAATTCCGGCAAACGGGCGTCCGCCAAACGTGAAACGCTTTTGGAAACTTCTCCTTCGTAATGGAGGCTGTGATCGCTTTCATGCAAGCGTCCCAAGCGTTCGTTGAATGAACGCAGCGGAACATAAAGTTCGTCTTCGTCAATGACTTCGGCGATGCGGGCGAAACCATGATCGCCAAAAGCCTCGCCGGACAAGTCATAATCTTCGTAGTCGTTTTGCGGCGCGTCATATTCCCAACGCGAACGACGCAATTGTGCGGCGCGAAACGCTTCGCGCTCGGTTTTGATGCGACGCGCGGTTTCCGTTTTGGCTTCTGCCTCGCGCATTTCGATGAGTCGCTGACGGGCGCTGCGCTGCGCCATCACCAGTTGCAAATCGGTGCGCCATGACAGGTCATCTTCGTCGCGCGCAATCGCTTTGAGCGAGCGCCGCGCCTCGGCCTGCAAACCGCGCAGGAACAAACCAAACATCCCCAACATTGCCAGCATCCACAGATTTTCCATTGTCATTGTCGTGCCTCCGTTGCCTTGTCTCTTGTGTTTTCGTTGTTGCTTTTGATTCGCAATCGCCAAATTCGGCTTTTCTGCAAACCTTGTTTTTCCCGTCGCAATTCATTTTGAATGCGATTCAGCCCGAAAAAAAGCCATTTTCATGCCAAAAATCAAGAAATTTTGCAAAAAGTCGTGAAATTTAGCGACTTATCCCTATATTTAGGCATTTTTGCTGGCGCCTGTGGATAAGTCATCAGTGATTTCATTACTTCGAGTGAAACGAATCGGACGAAAAAAGTCAAGTCCAACGACAAAAAACTCCGACTTTTGAAAAAGCGGAGTCGAAAAACTTGCGAATCGGTGTTTTTATAGGTCGTGTTCGCGGCGAATCGCTGCGAGCAAACCGGCGCAACCATCTTGCACCAGCAGAAAAACCGTTTCAAAGCCGCCGTCAAAATACGGGTCAGGCACTTCGCGAATAAACGCTTGTTTGGCGAGGGCGCCGTAATCAAGCAGAGGCACGGCACATTGACTGGTGACGCCAAAAAGTTGATACAAATCGCGGCGGTTTTGCTCGTCCATTATCAAAATATAGTCAAATTCTGCGAGATCACTTTCCAAAATCATGCGAGAGCGGCCTTCGTAGGCGATATTGTTTTTTTGCAAAATCGCCAATGTGCCATGGTGCGCTGGATTTCCTGCGTGCCAATCGCCCGTTCCGGCGGAATCGGCTTCGATTTCGTTTTCGAGTCCGGCCTCTTTGACCATTTGTTGAAAAACCGCTTCGGCCATAGGCGAGCGGCAAATGTTGCCCATGCAAACAAATAAAACGCGAATCATGGCGCTCAGTAAAATGAAAACGGGCACAATTTACAACGTGTTCAAGCCCAGAGCATCAAAAGGTGCCTCGTGCCAGCGCTTTGTATAATTATCTGAGTGCATGACGGATTAAGTTCGAAAGCGACACAAACATGAAAAAAATCCTTATGGCCCTGATTGTTGCAATTTCCTTGATGGCAGGGCGCGCCGAAGCCAGAGATAGCACTTGTCTTCTCGGGTGAGAGGTTCGCTGGCGCAGTTTTCGTATATTGACTGGCGTGCGGCGGAACACGAATCGGGGTATGGGAAGTTGCTGGAGTCGTGCAGGCCAC
>JANMKN010000359.1:0-16052 GCA_031372065.1 Abditibacteriaceae bacterium
GTTTTGGTCATGTAAGTTTTTTAAATCGCGTCGCAGTTGGGCAATTTGTGATGTGATGGTGCGGGCACGGTTCATCGCGCTTTCGAGTGGTGTTGGCCCGGCGCTGGTTGGGTGCAGTGCGCCTTTGGTTGAAGGGACACTGCCGGTGCTGGAGGCGCTGTTGCCCGCATTTAAGTCTTTGGCAGCTTGTGCGGCTTGTGGCCCCGTAAGACCATGTGTTTTGATTTGTTGCACGAGGGCACGCTGTTGGTTGCCATCTTTCAATTGGGCAATGGCGCGCGCTTGGTGTTGGCTGATGTTGCCATCGGTGATTTCTTGAAGGATGTCGGTTGGCAGTTTGCTGATGGCAATGTAGTAATGAATGGAGCGAGGATCGGTAAAACCGACTTCAGAGGCCACATCGTCCCAACTCACTTTGGGCGTCTTGCTGCTGCTTTCGTAGCGTTCCAGCACATGGCTCATCCATTGTGGGCGACTTAGAAAATCCTTTTTCATTTTTTCGTAAGTTGCTGCTTGCAATTTTTGATTGGGCGAATTTTTGGTGAAACCTGCCAGATATTCATCCAACTCGCTTTGCATATCGGCTTTGAGTTCGATAAGAGCTTCGCCCATGTCAGCGTCGGCCAAGTCGCTGCGATGGATGTTCTCCATCAAGTTGATGCGCCGCGCCGTGCGGTCATCCACGTTTTTAATAATGATGGGAATTTTTTCGAGTCCGGCCCGCTGCGCGGCCATCAGGCGGCAGTCGCCCGCCATGTTTTCATATTGAGGAATTTCTGCCGGTCCCCATTTGCGTGGGCGCACCAGAATCGGCTGAAGCATTCCGATATCGGTTTGCTTCATGGAGTTGGCGATGTCGTCAATTTTTTTCTCCAACGCTGGTGTCACGGTTTTACGCGAGTTGCCGGGGTTAAGAAAAACCTGTGAGGTGTTGACGATCAAGGCGTCGGGATTATGCTCGATGCGTTGCAAATCCGCTTTAGGCACCGGCATTTCATCGGTGCGCAGTCGGCGGCGCCGCGCACTGTCGGCTATTTGTTGAGCTACCGAAGAGCCACTGGTGCCTTGGTTGCCTTGACGGGCTTGGGTGATTTGATTGGCTTTTGCCATATCTTTGAAATTTCCTTTGCGAGGTCTTGATAATCTTCGCGGGCCGTGCCGGTTTGTTTAGCGGTTTGGGTTGTGACGGTTTTCCACGAGCTTGCCAACTCCTTGATTTTCACGGTATGGCGTATTCTGGTTTTGCAGAGCTTTTTCGGCCATGTGGACAGGCAGGCGCTTTCGATATTCTGGTCGTTGATGAGATTAGCGCGGTAGGCCGTTAGCAGAACGCGAAAGTCAAGTGGCTCAAAGTTATAGGCTTCGCGTAGGCTTTCCGCTCGGTCTGTTGTGTCCACTGCACAATCAAATGCCATACGCTCCGAGTTGACGGGCACAATCAGCCCCGTTGCCGCCAGAAGGGCGTTACGCGAAACGTAATCAAAACGGGACGGGCAGTCTATGATGCAAATATCAAAGAATTTGCTGGCAGCAGCGTGGCGCAAGGCGCGCGACAGGCGCAGTTCACCGGCGGGCAAATCAGGCAACTGGCGCGCGGCACTTTCCATGCGCGGGTCACTGGCGACAACATGGAGGTGTGGTGTAATTTTTGTGGCCGCCGCTTCGATGGCTAAATCATCCATCAGCACATCGTAAATAGAATGCGCAGGTGGCTCATTCTCCTGAAGGAAAAATGAGGTCGCCGAGTATTGTGCATCAAGGTCAATGAGCAATACTTTGCAAGACGCGGCATAAACAGCGGCCAGATTAACTGCTGTGATGGTTTTGCCTACCCCGCCCTTGCTATTGTAGGTGGCTAAGATCATTTTGAATGTTTTCCCATCAGTGGCACAATGACAAACCAAATGCAAAACCACAGTAAGAAGGTGACAAACGTCACACCCTGTGGGCCAATCCAATCAAGAAAGGCAACGCCGGGCTGTGCCAGAAGAGCAAGGATTGAGTGAGTTATCTCCATACTGTTGCAGTTTTTCTTTGAATTACCGCAACTTACGCAGGCGGCCACGCTGTAACCAGAACACCTTTGATTTCAATATCTTGAGCGCGCATGGTGCGCGGCGTGTAACGCGGATCGGGATTTGTTGGTTTCAAATCAACCCACTCGCCGCCGGACTGAAACGTGAGTTTTTTCACGGTGCATTTGCGGATGCCGTCTTCTTCGAATTCAACATGAGCAATGCAGCCATTGTCGCACGGTTTTTGAGGGTCGAATAAAGCGAACATCCCGTCTGCGATGGATTGCCCATTCAGTCCCGCCATCGAATTGCCAACAACGATCAAGGTATACATATCGGGCCGCACGCGCACTTTATCAGGAACGCGAGTAATGGTGTCATCCAGCGGGCGAATCTCTTCGGCATCGCCACCGGGAATATAACCAAGAACACGAACGCGACCTGGCAAGCCAGCCTCACTTAAACCGGACTTGTAAATGAAGTCAACAACTTCATTTTGGTTTTTCTTTTGAAGCGAACGAATGAGTGTGCGCACGAAATCACTCTCGTTCTCCATATGTAGAGCCTCTACATATGTGCGCACAGTGCGTTTTTCGTCTTCGCTAACCCTTAAATTTAGTGATTTATCGCGTTCTGCCATCGTAATCCTTTAACGGCTTGTGTCACATTGTAACCCTATGCAACACAACTGAATCGCACATAAACCGGAAATTATTCGAAAAAAACCTTTTTTTACCATTGACGTGTTGCAATGCATCACATATCATAGCTTTAATGCGTTGCGTTGCAACACAAAAGGAGGCAGAAATATGGCTCAAAGCGGACAACTGACCCTGAGCGAGGGAGAGAATGGTAATTCCCCTTCCTTACGAGATCCTGATCATCTGAGTTTGCGAGTGGGGATGGAGGGTCGCACTAAAGCCGAATCATTAACTCGGTTGGCGGGCTATGAGAAAATGAATCAATTTTACAAGGCCCTGATCAACCATCTCTCTGACTTGGCGGACGACAAGCCGTTTGACATCCGCAATCTGGTTTTTAAAGAAGCCAACCAACCGAATTTGCCTTAAAACGCAAAAAGAACTCAAGGAGAAGTCAATGCAAAACTCAGCCACAACCCCGTCGTTATCAGTCGTTTCCTCCATTGTGTCATCTGTTGTGTCATCTGTTGACACATCTGTTGACACATCTACCGATTCACTATCCCCGGTATCCACCACACCGTTTGATGCCTACGCCCAGTCCACTTCACCAGCGGCAAACCACCCCGGCCATGCGCCTGAGTGGTTAAGTGATCTCATCGCGGCAAGGGACAGCGTGCGCCATTTTCTGCTTCATCATTGGCGTTATAATCGCGTGCGCCGCTTGGTGCGTCGCCAGCAAATTCGTTGGATTCGCTCCGTTCGCTCTGGGCGTGACAAAGATTCATCTCTCACGAATTTTATTTGTGAGAAGTTTGATGCTTTTACTGGCGCTGATGTCCTGATTGATGAGTTGTTCGACGAGCGCGCGCAGATGGCACAGCACATAGCTCAGTTGCAGCAGAGCGTGACCGAGCAGGAAGAGTTGGCCGAAACCGAAAAACTCAATCGCCAAGATTTGGAGCGGGTCGTTTTACAATTTGAAGCGGAAACGCAGCACAGTCTGGATGCACGAGACCGCGTTATCGCGGCGCAACAAAAGCAGATTGACGATCTCATGCAGGAGAAATTGCAGTTCATGGCGCAGATTAGCCACCTGCATAACATCGTGATAGGTATGGGAGCGGATTTTTGCACCGAAAACGCCGATGGAAAGATGAACCATGGTTCGCAAGAAGCGCCGTCTTATAACCAGCCTTTGCAAACCATCAAACCGCTGCCGCGCCCAGCGTCCTTTCAGGATTATTCTCAGGGCGGTGGGGCGTCCGGTAATGATTGTCAACGGCCAACCAGCCGGTTGGTCGTTATTCACACGGTTTGCCCTCCGTTGGAGGAAAAGTAAGCGAGCGAGTCACAACGAGCAAGCAACACCAAGACGTAACGGCGTAACAACGTAACAAGGAGATTTCATGTCACAAAACGGCAATAACGCGCTTGCCACGCGTTCTGATGTGGTCGAGGGTGAAGTTGTAGCTTCGGCCATTGCACCAGCCCTGACGATGGTGCTGGATTTAAATGAAATGGAGAAGCGCTACAAACTTCTCCAAGAGTTCATCAATCGCTTGATGAAGGACGGACACGATTATGGAGTCATCCCCGGCACCGGCAATAAACCAACTTTGTTGTTACCGGGCGCTCACAAGCTGAACAGTATTTACGGCTTGTCGCCTATCGTGGAAATCTTGGAAGCTGTCGAAGATTTTGAGGGTGGCTTCCTAAAATACAACATCAAAGTGAAATTGGTGGACAAGCGCAACGGCATGGTCGTCGCCGAAGGCATTGGCAGTTGCAACACGCAGGAAAGGCGGTATGCCAACGCCATTCGTGCGGGCAAACAAACGGCAGCCGACTACGCCAACACCTGTTTAAAAATCGCCAAGAAGCGCGCCTTGATTGACGCCACGCTGACAGCCACCGGCACCAGTGGCATTTTTGAACAGGACTTCGATGATGAGCCTGCCACAGGTAATCATAACAACAGTCAGCGCGGTAATGGCAACCAAAATAACAACCAAAATGCCAACCGCCAAAATCCGCCTCAAAACCAAAGGCAGCAACGCCCGGACTATAACCGTCCAGCGGCGGCAGTTGCCGTCGAATCTTGCACGCAGCCGCAAATAGAGGAAATTTGGCGTTTAGCAAATCAAGCCTATCCCAGACAAGCGGAAAAAACGCTGCAAGGTTGGCTGCAATGCCCGGTTGAGAAACTCTCCAAGCAACGTGCCTCCGAAGTCATTGAGGAATTGCTGGGAGTCGTATCAAAGCAAGCGTTTCCTGATGATCCCCGCAACGAAAACACCGCCGAGCCTCTGACAGCTTCTCCGACATTCGCGCCCGCGTCGGCAGGAAATAACAACGATGATGGTGTGCCTCGTGGCGAGTCTCATGGCGAGTCTCGTCGTATGCCCAGTGATGATGTTCCCGATCCTTTCGCCGACGAATAATCACTAAGCACTTAGTAATAAGGGGGTTTTTGTGAGCCAAACTTCAGTTATTGATGCACCATCCATCGCCGATTCATTATCCACCGATCAAAATTCTGTTTGCACCACGGTTCGCCTTTGCCCTTATTGCCAAGCGGCGCTATTGTCCGATGGACGCTGTAGCGCTGCTTGTTTTCCCCATCCGGGCCATGTTGTCGGACTGCCCAAACACCCTTGCCCTCGTTGCGGCCAGATGATGGCGCTGACCATTGCCAAAGATAACCGCAAGCTGCTGCTCAATCCACGTAGCGGCAACAAACACGTCTGCTCCTTGGGAGCGAGGCAGGGAAGGAGTTCGGATTTATGAAATCCATTCGCCATTTGCTGGCGCTTTTGATTGCCGTGCCTCTTCTGTCTGTTTTTCTGTCCCTTCTGGTTTTGATTAGTCTGTGCGACGAAATCATTGGCCTGGCGCGCAAAAAATTCCGGTGTCATTTCCGCAAGTCCGCAGAGAATCCAGAAGCAGAAAATTCCGGCGAGTGGTCACTTTTTGAGACTGGATAAAGGATTTATGAAGGAGTCATCATGAAAGAATTTTTCACGCCCGCACCCGCCGTCGAAGAAATCGGGCGCGAGCTAATCGAGGAATATCACAAGCATTTGCTGGATCATAGCGTGCGCGTCGAGTTCCTTTTTCGCAGCAAAACACCAGTGAAAGCGGGCCGCGCCCAGTGGGGCACCGCGCGCAAAGTGAGCGGCCTCAATGCGCATTTGCGCTATTTCAGTGCGGCCAAGAATGATGTTTTAATGAGTTCGCGGCGCGAATTGAACTTCACCGATGAGGAAAAATACAACGAGCCGTTTTTCCTCATTTTGATTAGTCGCCCCATTTGGGAGAACATCAAAGACCCTCAACGGCGCGCGCTGGTGGATCATGAGCTAATGCACCTTGATTCGGATTACGACGACAAGGGAGAAATCAAACTTTCCATTGTCGGCCACGATTTCGAGGCGTTTAACCGCGAATTTGAGTTACATGGTTTGTGGCGCGACGATGCCAAGAAAATGCTGAAAACCCTGAAAGATGCCAATCAATTAAAACTGGATTTTCAGCCCGACAAACAACCAGATCAACAAACGAAAAAAGAACCCTCACCGCTTTCGCGGCCATCGCCACCCTTAACCGAAACTGATGGCAGCCATCCGGTGGTAGTGCATTAAATGCATTTGCAAGTGCATTAAGCGCAGATCAGGAGCGGCCCCACAATAAAATGGGCCGCTCCTTTTTAATTCGGTAATTTAGGAGAGGATTTTATGTCCGATCAAACACGGGTGCCCCTTCCGCAACGGAACGGGGTCGCACCGAACGCCTTTGTGCGCCCGCAGCAAGGCGCTCAAAACAGCGTGCTGCACCAAAAAGCCGCACCGCCAACGCGATCATCAACGCTATCATCACCGCATCCGCAAAATCAATCACGTCCCGCGCAGCAGCTGGAGGCCACGCGACAACGCCGTCGGCGCTTCGAGGAAAATCGCTTTTTCATCGTCAACGGCATGACGACACGCTTTAGTCCTGATTTGGCGCGTGAGATCGGAGATCGGGAAAGCCAGCTCCTTTTGCAATACGAATACTGGATTGCTACCGAAGGCCTGCAATTATCCGATGGGCGCCGGTGTTTGCAAGATTCGTTGCGGGCCTTGCATGGCTTTTTCAGTTGGTGGACATTTAGCACGGTGCGACGCACCTTTGATAGTGTGGTGTCGCAAGGCTACCTTTACACGGAATCTGTGCCAGATGAGCGCTGCCAGTCCGGCACAAACAAAAACGCGGGGCGTCTGGTCTTCATTCACTACGGCCATTGCGCGCGTCTGCAAAGCATTCAAGTTTCCTCGCGTAATTTCCTGCTTGACCCACCCAAAAACGAACCCGGCAGCGAACCCGGCAGTGACATGGAAAACCACATGAAAAACCATGCAGGCAATGAGCCAGAATTGTTGGCAAACGCGCCTTGTTTAGGTGTCGAAAATGGTGTGCCAACTATGAATAATAAGGTGTGTCATAATGGCACACCTTGCGCCGAGGTGTTTCAAAATGGGGCCGAGGTGTGCCAAAATCAAGCATTGGTGTGCCATAGTGGCACACCTCTCATATATAAAGAGCGCGCGCGTGAAAGAGTAAGAGAATATAAAGAGTCTTCGAGCGAAGAGCGCGCAGGCGCGCCCGGCGGCGCGCACGAAGCAACACCTTTGCCAGCTTCCTCCCCTCCCATACCAACGAGCGACGAACGGACGGACGACAGACGACGAAATTTTTCAAATTTTGAAAACGGCGGAAACGGCAAAAACGGCGAAACTGACGGTTTGCAGGTTGATGATTGGGGTAATTTGACCTGTGACGACGATGTGTTGGGTTTGCTGTATGCTTTTGGCATCAGCGCCCAGAACATTCGTCACATCGAAACCAAAGACTGGGACGAAATTCCCGATGCGATTTGCTTCATGCGCCGAGAAAGTTTGAGCATCGAAGAAATCGAAGAGTATGTTTCACGCTCTCGCAAACGCTATCATGCCGCCTATCTGTCGCAATTCGTCAAGCGCTTTTATCAAACCATGCCGCATTTGGCATCGCGCAAAAATGCGACCCGGCGTGCCAGTCAGCAAGGGAGTCAAGTGCCTAAATCGGCCCCGCCGCCAGCTTCCCCATCACCCGCGCTGCCCGCGCCAAAGGCGTCATCAGGCGAGGCGCCATCACACCAAACTTCGTCGCACCAAACTTCATCACACCAGCAGCCAAGCGAAACTCGCAGCTATGAAACGGAATCTGACCGGCAGAGGCGTGTGCTGTATGCCGCACAAAGTGTCTTTCAAGCCCTTTCAAACGCTGATGCGGCAAATCTGCGAGATCGAGCTGAAAGTCAATTACCGCCGCTCTTTGGTGACCGCCTGCGTTTGGCCCGCGCCAACCACAAAGAACCCGGTTATTCTGAATTGCGTGCCATCCAAGAGATGATTTTCCGGGTTCTCTGGCAAGAGCAAACATCCCTGTGCGAGGCCGCGTTAGGTGCGCAGCCCGAAGATATTGAAGCCGTGCCCTTGGTGCCAGTCTCGTTCGGAGGACTGCGCTACCCTGCCCTGCCAGCCGCGCCAGAAGAGCCAAGCAATGCACCGGGCCATGCAGCGGATAATACACCGCGTGAGAGCGAAATTTCCCAGACGAGGCCCAGCCCAGCAACGCCATCTAACTCGGCAACGGCACTCGAAAACACCGCGCCGCCAGCGCGCAGTCCGATGGCGAACGGATTCGCGAGCGGATTCGCAGGCGCAACTGACGTGATCGGCGGCGTGCTGCGCCAGATGCAAAACGGCGGCGTGTCCGAGGAGAGGCAGTTCCGCGCCGCTTAAAACCCCAATTAAGAACCAAGAAAACCCAAGGAGACACAGAATTTTATGAGCCAGATCATCGAAATCCCCGAAGCAAAAACCGAAATTGCCACCGAAGCAAAGAGCGAAAAAGCAGACAAAAAACCGCGCCGCTATCCGCGCCTTGCGGATCGCATTTTAGGCGGCACGCCGTGGCTGGTGGCCCCGCATTACCGGCAGTCTCCCGAAGCCACCAAACGCTTTATCGCCAATGTGCGCGCTGAACTTTGTAACGAGCGCACGACTGTTATCGCGTGCGACACCATTGCCGAGTTTTTGCGTGACCAAGAAGCGCGACACCCCGAAGAATGGGACTTGACACGCGATATTCCCAACGCCAAACCGCACAATGATTTGATGTTCTGGGAATGGATTAACAAAGAGCCGGAGCCGCTTTACACCGGCGTGCTGGTAAAAGGCGTTATCAAGCGTTCGCTATACGACGCCATTGAAGAGTTCACCGCGATTCAATCCAAGACCTTTGATTACGACGTGGCCATGGTGCTGGACAGTGCCCAGCGTGCCGAAAAAGCCGTCGAAGCAGCGGACGGGCAAAAAGTCGCCATGTTTTTGGTTGGCTCTGTGTTTCAGGGCACTCTGTTCCCCGTATTGGGAAAACGCAACAAGGAATTTCGAATTCGCACCGTCGGCTCGTTTGCGCTCACTATGAACGCCAGTGGCCGTCCCGTTCCCGACTCGCTTGCGCTCATGACTTGGGATGATGATGAAGGCGCCAAAGACCCCAATGCCGAGGCCGATTGGTCTGAAGCGGCCATGCGCCAAGAACTGCTGCAAGCTACACGGCGTGTGCTTTTGATGCACACGTTGACGCGCGCCATCGAGTGCAACGTCACCACCATCGAACCGGCGCCTTTCAAAGGAGGCCGCACCGGGAAAGCCCATGCCCGTGATTTTTGTTCGTTCAACAGCGTGGATTTGGGCACCCTGCCGCGCAAATTGGTGGAGGAAGGTTTTGCCGCCCGCGAAGGTCTCAAGCAAGCTTTGGTTTATATGGCGTTCAAGTTCGCCGCCTCGCCCGTTGAGTGGAGGGACTGAGAGGCCAAGCATGACAAATAAGACAACCAGAATCTGCGGAGGCTGTATTCATCTCCAGTTTGATAACAGTTACCGGATGGATACCCTCCGCGAGACAGGGATTTCTATACCGAAGGTGTGCGCTGTCGGCTCTAACCAAGTCAGGCGATTTATTCCTCTTTTCGGAAGTTGGGTGCTTTGCCCCGCAGAAAACTGTCCGCGCCAGCAAAAAGGGACAGCGGCGGAGATTATAGATTTGGAATGGACTGACGAAAGGCCCGCAGGTGAGGGTTATCCAAATCAGGGCTGCGAAAACTGCAAAAATTCACCAGAAGGTTTTTAAGAATGTGACCAACATTATGCAACCTTTAAAACTCCTCACAGCGGAACGAGCGCCACTCAGCAACGGCATCAGCACGACGCCCGAAATCATGACTCTACTCACCAACGGGGCACCTGTCGCATTGGGTGTCAGCGGTGGTAAAGATTCCTGTGCCCTTGCCATTGCCACCAACGAATATCTGAATTCCATTAGTCATACCGGCCCACGCGTTTTGATACACAGCGATCTGGGCCGCGTTGAGTGGCGCGATTCACTGCCGACCTGCCAGCGCCTTGCCCAGTTTTTGGACTTGGAATTGACTGTGGTGCAGCGCGGCGCCGGTGACATGATGGACAGGTGGCAAGTGCGCTGGGAAAACAACATGGCGCGCTATGCCAATCTCTCTTGTGTCAAGATCATTTTGCCGTGGTCGACCCCGTCCATGCGCTTTTGCACCTCGGAATTGAAAACCGCTGTTATCTGCGCCGAGTTGAAAAAGCGTTTCCCCGGCCAGACCATCATCAGTGCTTCGGGCATTCGCCGCGATGAAAGCGCCAAACGCGCCAAGGCTCCTGTTGCCGCCGCGCAAGAGAAACTTACTGGTAAAACATTAGGCACCACTGGCTTCGATTGGCATCCCATCGTGGAATGGTCAACCGAGGACGTTTTCGCTCTGCTGTGTAATCGCGGCTTTGCTTTGCACGAGGCGTATACCACCTACAGCGCCTCACGCGTTTCCTGTGTATTTTGCATCATGTCCGCGCTGAGGGATTTAAAGGCCGGGGCCAGCTGCTCGGATAACCATGCCATCTATCGCCAAATGTGTGCGCTGGAGATTGCTTCAACCTTCTCTTTTCAAGAGAATCAGTGGCTCAGTGATATTGCACCGCATCTGCTGGACAGTGAAATCCGCGAACATCTGCCGGAAGCCAAGCACCGCGCCGCTCTGCGCGAAAAGGCTGAGGCGCAAATTCCAAAGCACTTATTGTATTGCAAGCAATGGCCGATCTGCATTCCGACGTTGGCCGAGGCGGAGCTACTCACCCAAGTGCGCCTGAGCGTGGCTGAAACTGTTGGCTTGACAATCCGCTGCACCGATCCGTTTTCGATTATCGCGCGCTACGAGGAATTGACGCAATTGAAAAAGCAAAAAAGCAAAGCCAAGGACAGATTAACCTCTGCGCCAGATTGCACTGCCCAGAGAAGATTGGAGTGGGCGGCATGATCACAAAACGATTTCCTATCACACCCAAAACGGGATACAGGCTGCTTGATAAAATGAACCAGCTACACGCTGATATGGCAGCACAGGTGTTGGAATTCATTTTGTTAAAAAATGACGGTGCACCCGCCCGGTGGATCAGCTATCAATCCGGCTTGTCTGATGATGAGCTGGAAGCAGCCATCGCATTTGAATTCGGCGCCTATCAAGAGAAAAACTACATCACTGGGTGGCATGGCGAGATTTGTTTTCAATTTATGGGTAAGAATTGGGCGCCGTTGGTTATACGCACCGTCGAAGATAGCCAAGCCATCTTGTTTGGCAAGCCATTATTGCAGGCTGTTCGCCAGTTGTTGGAAATTCCAAACACACAGCCGGGGCACAGCGATAGTGAAGCACCCTCTGTCCAACTTGAGCTTGTCTTTGAAAAAATAGGATCCCTTGCATGAACTATCAATTTCGTTCCTTGACCGTTTGGCCGCGCGCCTTTGCCCAAGACCAGCGGCCCTCCCAATTCTCGTCCACTTATAGTTCTACACTTCAACTTTTGGAAAAAGAACTGAATTTCATCGACGCGCGCCATGTGGTGATTGAATTGGCAGTTCCATCTGACCAAATCCGCAACGATGGCTTGCCACGCTCCACAGCGCGCCCCACGCATCCGGGCGTGATTGTGTCCTTTGATTTGCCATGCTATATAAATGGGAAATGGGCAACGCGACCATTGAATATGCCATGCGATTCCTTTACCAAGTGGCAGGATAATTTGCGGGCAATTGCTTTGACCCTCGAAGCGTTACGCAAAATCAATCGCTATGGCGTGACGCAAGGTGGTGAGCAATATAAAGGTTGGGCCGCCTTACCAGAGCCAGAACCGAAAACAGATTTAGCGAAGGTTGGTGATGCCGTCGCGTTTGTAGCACGTCATTCGGAGACGGGGATAGCCCCCTCCAAACTCTTAAAGAGTGCCGAGCAAACAAAAAATGCTTACCGCGCCGCCGCGCGCCGCTTGCATCCCGATGTTGGAGGGAATGAAGAGGATTTCAAAAACTTGCAAACGGCTTATGAAACGCTGAATCGTCACCATCAGCAAAAGTGACGAGGAAGATGTATATAGACACAACTGGAACAAATTTTGCACAAAAATGAACGTCGCTGAAATCACAGGGGTATTGGAATTAAAACTACAGCGACTTAGTGAAGACTATGAGGAAAGTGGAACTCCATAGAAGTCTGCCTTGCAAGGCCTTTTCTCTTAGTCTTCTTTTTTTGTTGCTTCGCCACCGGCCTGTTCCTGCATCGCTATTTCTTCACTGACCAACTCATCCAGACGCGCGCCGAGTTCCCGGCGCGCCACGAACTCGATAACCCGCAGACGTAGCCATTCAGCGCGCGTAGGGCGGTTTGCCTCGCGCGCGACTATGGCGCTCGTGATTTCATCGGCGCTTTGCCAGTCTCGCAAAACATGAACTGTGACCTTGAAGCGGGCCGCGAACTCAATAAAACGCACCTGTGAGTCGCGCAACTGCCCCAGCCGGTCTTTGACTTCGATCAAAATCACGCGGCTGCCACGCAACGCAATTACATCGGGCAGGCCGCTGCTGGCCCAACGCGGCTCCATTCCGAAAATCCGATAGGCGCGCAGATAGCTGCCCGTTTCGGTTTTCATTCTGCCGGAGTTCATGCGCACCACCAGCCACCCGGCGGCGAACAAACGTTCCATAATGCGTTGCTGGATTACCTTTTCGGGAATCTCTTCCGGTTTGAGAATGCCCTTGCCACCAGAAAAGCGCTCCGTGCGGCGTGGGCCACGCGCGGCGTCTTTTATGGCTTTTTGCTCTGGCGTGAGGGTTTCTTTTGGGTTTTTGCTGTTGTTGGCTTTAACCCCTTTGCCATTGCTTTTGCCATTGCATTGTGGGCAGCGCGCCCGTTGTGATTTTTCGGAATATTCCAATTGTGAGGAACAACGCGAACAGAAAAGAGGAATTTGCACGGCCTAACCAATCGGTGGTGAATGGGGAAATCCCTCTGACGGGTGGACTAATTTCAGATTAAGCCTCGAAATATGCCACTCTCGAACAACGATATTGGCGAGTGAAAAACGTCCAAGTGGACTAATTTCAAAATTAAGTCTCGAAATATACCACTTTACGGCGAACGGGCAGAAGCCTCCGCAGGCTGGTCGCTGCTTTCCGAACTGCGTTCCAAATCGCCGCCGAGCAGCTTCACAAGGCGGCGGCCTTCTGCATCAATTTCATCCGCTAAAATTCGATACTTAGCGGGTAAAAAATGACGCACCAAATGATTCATGCGAAGGACATTGTGGGTGAACCGCACGAGATTATCGGTGTAGCGGTCTACGCGCCGCTTTAATACATCGTTTTCGAGGCGAACGGCCTTAATTTCGGCTTCGTTTGCGTCCAGATCGGCGCGCAAAGAAGCGCGCACTTCGGTTTCGATGGCGCGGATTTGTTCGCTGTTTTTTGAGGATTGTGTGTAACGCGCTGTGATGAGAGCAGCTAAAACACTACTGCCCATCACAGCGGCAATCAAAAGTAGCACAACGTGCCAGAGCGTCAGCGTAGCGGGCATCACTGACCCCTTTCCAACACAGTAGAACCCTGCCTGTGAGGTGCTACTGTGTGCAATGAGAATAGCCGCAAACGCGGTCAAAAGTTTTGAGGTTTGATTTTTAAGTTTTTGGTTGGAAAAAGATTATGAAAAATCTTCGTCGTTCGTCGTTTGGTCAGTCGTTTTTTCGCCTGTTGTATTTTCCAACAGGGTATTTTCCAACAAGGCGGATGCGAACCCTGTTGAGAACTCTTCCAGCGCCGCCGCGCCATTTGCTTTGGCAAAATGCCGGTAAATCGTCACAGTGAGCGCAAACAAGGCGATGCTGGTCGAAGCCAAATCGGAGAAATCAAGGTGCCCAGTTCGCTTCAGTAAAACAGCGGCCACCACAGCGCAGGCGCCAAGCGTGACGCGAGAGCGCACCGCATCCGACCAGTGGCGCTGTTGCATCAGGGCAATAAGATACGGCATCACGAAGCTGATTATCATCAGGAGCGGTGCCAGTTGCGCCAAGGCAGTGGCGGGCAAAACCAGTGTTAAATCGGGGAATTCCATCTAAATCACCTCCCAAAGTCCAAAATAAACTCCGAAACAAACAGCGCAAGCCAAAAACAAAAAACCGGACTTCTCTGTTTTTAGAGAAGTCCGGCTCTGGGCCTGGACAAAATACGTTGGAGCAAATCAATTGTGAACCAAATGCGAACCATGGTTCACAGCACATCAGTGCAATGTATAATTATTAAAACAGATTTTTCGCCAAAGTGTTGGGAATCACCTGTTTATTCTCGCGCACTCTCTCGTGGTTGCCTCCGTTTTGGGCCTTCTTTATGGCGACATTTTATTATTCGTTCGACGACACCAAAAATGACGGCTCCTCCCTCCACGGCGCCGAATGGGACGCTTTAACACGCATTTTCTCTTCACAGTTGCAGGGCGCCTTGCGCTTGCATGGTCCGGGCGTGGTGGCGTTGCCCGATGCAACATCATTTCAGGTGACAGCAGGCGGAGCAGGCGAGCCGTTTGTTGTTAACGCGGGCAGCGCACTTATCAAACATGGCGTTGGCATTGTATGGTGTCTGGCAAATGACGAAACAGAGATCCCGTTATCCGCGCTCAGTGACGGCGATCAAAATTATATTCATGTCGCCGTTCAGGTGGCCGTGGCCGTGGCCGTTGGCGCGCCCGATACCAGAGAAAATGCTACGCCCATATTTGCGGTCTCCGATGAAGAGACGCTGGACGGCCACGAACTTTTAGCCCAAATCACGTTTGAAGATGACGCCATCTTACTCGTTGTTGATCGGCGACGATTTTCACCCGCGCTGGGCCATAATCCGCTGCTTGCTTTGCTGTTTGGCAATGGGCGCATTGCCGGTTTCGATACCGCCATTGGTGCCCCCACGTTCGATGCGGGAACGCTCAACATCACCCTACCCGCCGGTTCGCAGTGGATTATCTCCGGCACTTTCGTTCAGCTTGATAGTGATTTAACTATCGAAGTTCCCGCAAATGCTGCTGGACTGTGGGGCAAACTTTCTCTGGACGAATCGGGATTGCCCACGGTCTTGGAAGATGATTGGTTAAGCGTGGCACCCGCGCGCGGCGTTGGCGTGCTGGGCAACGTGACCAGCGATGCCACGCAGATTACCGCTTTTACCGATACGGCGCGTGACATCATCCAAACCGAAGCAGCGAAACAACAGCGTTTTGAAGCGATTGAAGCACGTCTGACCGTTGTAGAAGGCGGCGGTGGTGGAGGCGGCTCCACTTACACGGGTCTGGGGTTGTGGCTGCCAGATCCGGGCGACTCACGCCAAACCTACATCGTCATCGCGGCGATGATCGCTGCACTGCGCGCTGAATTGCTGGCGCTGATTCGCGATGGCGGTGTGCGGCCCCAGCAAACCGATCTGGCAAAGCTGATTGGCGAAAATGCCATCATGCGTCAGGAAATCGCCAAGTGCCAGCTATTTCTGCGGAAGATTTCCGGCTTGCTCGATTTGGATTTGATGGTCGAACTGGGCCTTGAGCGAAGCCAATCAGCGAACATCGTCGGCATCCCCGGCGGCACGGAGATTTACGGTGCCGGTGGCAGCGTGGGCGCCACGTTCCCCGACCACTTGGGCGCTTCAACGCTAACGATGAACGACGATGGCACCGTAGAGCCGTAAAAACAGCCGTAAAAAGCAAGTTGGCAACATCGGGCGATGCTTTGGCGATGTCTTGGCTTTGACCCGTTTGCATATTTTTGGAGGAAAGAACAATGGAAGAAAACACGATCAATGCACTTGATTATCTGGCCCCACAACAAGGCCAAAGCGAAATGTCACAGTTCGTGCTGGAAGAGTCGAGGGCGCTCTTGCGCTTGACTCATGGCAAGCGGCAACTGGACGCAAAGTTGAA
>JANMKN010000332.1:0-12896 GCA_031372065.1 Abditibacteriaceae bacterium
CCCCGCGCGCCCACACCGGCCCCGCCAATTCGTACTTTTGTTGTTGGGCCTACCTTTTTGTCCGCCAAATTCTGTGATGCGGGCGAACAAAAGGTTCGCCCCTACGGTTACTCTGTTTTGCTTCTCGTGGCAAAAACTAAAACTTGTTTGGGGGCTTCTTCTTTGGGTTTGGGCGAGGCTTTTTTCGGCACGACAGGGCGGCCTACGTTGTAGGTTTCTTCGAGCCAAGCCACCACTTTTGTCAGTTGCGAGAGCGGCATTTGGCCGCGCGGTAGCGAAAATTGGCGCGTGATGGCTTTGTTGGTTTCGCCCCACTTGCCGCCGAATTGATAGCGGTCTAAATCTTTGCAATAGTCGTCAATTTTGCGGCGCAGATTGGCTTCCATCTGGCTTGGCGTTTGGTCGGGCAAATGTTGCGGCGCGACAGTCGGCAACGTTAATTGCGCCGACGCGGCAGGTTTGGCGTCTTCCATTGCCCATTCTTCACCGGCCCACGCGAACAAATTGCCGACTTGGCTCCAACGGCGCTGCTCGGCCTGACTGCCCACTGGCGTGATATTATTGCGCGGCGCCGCTTCGCCGACGGCTTGAATGCCCAAATCATCGCGCGCCGCGCCGCGCACGGCGGTGACTTGTTCGCTTTCCATCGCCTGAATAATCGTCACCATATTGCGATCATCCGGCACATAAACGAAGGCCATCTGGTTTTCCCACGGCCCCGACGCGGCGTCGTAACGCGTGGCGCGAGCGAGCATTTGTTCAATCCACGGGCGTGAGCGAATGTGCGTTAAACACGCGATGTGCGTAATCGGCGGCACGTCCAAACCTTCGTAAGCCATCGCGACGGTCACAAGCGCATCCATCGCTTTGGCGGTGCCGCATTGCTTGTATTTTTCAATGTTGGCAGCCGCTTTGGACGAATCGTCGCTGGTGGCAATGGCCGCCGAAATGCCTTGGCGCTGCAAGTGTTCAAGGTATTTGCGCGCTTCTTCGATATTGGCCGTCACGACCAGCAGTTTTGAGCGCGGATGCGTTTTTTTGTGGCCTGCCCAATGCGCTGCGCATTCGTCGAGAAGCTGTTCGGCAAACTGTGTTTTGAGCGCGGTATAAACGGCTTCGTTGGTGTTTTTGTAGGCTTCGGAGATGCGCAAATTATAAGTTTCGCCATCCAGCCCAATCCATTCCGAGGAGCCATCCATCAGTTCAAAATGAATCGGCAAAATGGCGCGCTCCATCAGCGCGTCGCGCCGCGAATAAGCGAGGCCCGCCGTGTCGCCGCCGCCATATAAATCCACCACTTCGCCGTCTTTGGTCGCCACATAAGGCAAAAACGCGATGTTTTTGCGATTGCCTCGCTCTAAGGTGCCTGACATGAAAATTGTCAGCGCGGCGCGTTTGACGAGCGGCTCCAACGCCGCCGCCCATGTGCCGCCTTCTTCGACATGATGCGGCTCGTCCAGCACCAAAATGTAGCGATGCTGGCGGAACTCGTCCACCATATGATTGTTGGCGAGGCCGATGGCCTGATAAGTGGTAACGAAACCGGAAAGCCCGCGCGCCGGGTCAAGTTCGTTGGCGCTGCGACGAATAACGTGGTTATGACCGAGCAATTCGCGCCCGCGCGCGGCGACAAATTCTTGTTCGGCCTGCAATTGCAAAGCGCGGCGCGGCACCACCCAGCAAAGGCGATCCGCGATGGTGGGAATGAGTTCTGCGGCGGCGATCAGCGGCAAAAGACTTTTGCCACCGCCCGGCGTGGTCGCACACACGATGCGCTTGATGCCGGATAATTCACCGCCGCGAATCTGGCGGCAGACCTGAAAAAATTGCTCTTGATGCTTGCGAAACATGGCGGCGACGGGGAGGTTCGATGGTTCAACTACGTTTCAACGTCGCGCACAGTCTGACACGCCGCCGCTGCAAATTCCAGACTTGACAAAGCACGCCCATTTCGCTTATGAAAGGCTGTTCGACTTGGCTGGGAACATCGAGTTTTGGCTTGTTGTCCAACGGACGCGCACCGCGACGCTGCGTATAAAGTCAAATTCTTACACTTTGCGCGTTGGGGCAACCTACGAACAGAAGTCACTTGTCGCGCGGCGCGTTGCTCGCAATTGCAGAATAATAAAATCATGCCCAACGATTCCAATCTCATCATTTGTCCGCGTTGCGGCGATGCCAATGCGCCAAAGGCGTTGGTGTGCAGCATTTGCGGCACGCGTTTGCCGGAAAGAAACGAGGCTGCCCCGCCTGTGCTTGTCGCGCAAGAGGCCGAGCCAGAAAGTATTGCGGACACGGCAGAAGACGAAGTGCCCCACGAAGATACTGCACGGGAAATAGACGCGCGGCGGGCGCATCATCTTTTGGAACGCGCCTTTATTTTAGTCGGGCGCCACGAGTTTGAGGCCGCTGTTTTGGCGTGCCGTCAAGCGTTGTTGCTGTTGCCGGAATACGCTCTTGGTTCGGCTTTGCTGGGCTTGCTGCTCAAGCGGCAAGGCGACGCGCCCGGTTCTGCTGCCGCTTACGCCAAAGCAAAAGAATTGGTGCCCGACACACTGTGGGAGACATTATCATTAGACGCGCTGCACACAGTTTTTAAGGAAAGCGAAACTCCCGTGCCCGCGCCAGAAAAGCCTGTTGTTCCGGCGCCTACGATAGCAACCGAAGTGGCTGCACCGCCAAGCGATTTACAACACGAAGCGCCCGTCGCTGTGAAAGAGGTCGCAGCAAAGCCTGTTGTGTGGCCAGAAACAGTTTCACCGGCGCGCGATAAGAGTTGGATGGCGTATGCCGCTGTCGGCACAGCGATTTTGATTGGTCTTGTCTGGTTGTATAAAAGTTTTACGCCGCCGCTGCCCACGCCGCAGGATACTACGCAGGCGGCGCGACCCATTGGCGATCCGCTCGTGCCCGGCGGCGCTTCTCAACTGCCGCCACTGCCGCGTGGAGAAAACCAATTATCGTCGCCCAGTGGCGGCAATCAAGCACAGCCACCGCCGCCACCTGCTGGACAAAGGCCTGTTGGCAGCGGCTCTGCCGGTGGGCAGCCTGCGGCTCAAGTAGCGGCTCCGCCAGCGCATCAATTAGGGCAATCTTTCGCGGAGACTCGACCTGCGCCGACGCTCTCTGCTGCGCCTGCAACGATTAACCCCGCTGGCGAAACGGCGCGCGATGGCCAAACCACACAAACCTCATCTGCGCCTGCTACGGTTGCACTTCCGCTCACTCCCGGCGGCGGAGTGCAATCTGGTGGTAGCACGGCGGGCAGTCTTCCTCCGCCAAGGGCACCGGTGGAGGTGCCACGCTCGCAGGGCAATTCGCGGCCCGGCACGCCTCACAATAGCATCCCCGGCGCTTTTCAACCCGGCAGGCCGTAAGCGCGTTAAGAAGTTTGGTGACGCGGCCAACGTGTGGAAAACGTGGTGCCGTTTTCGTCGGAGGTCAGCGAAATAGCGCCGCCGTGTGCCGACAAAATTTCGCGCGTTATATAAAGGCCCAAACCCAAACCTTGCGAATTCATCGCTTCTTCGGAGGGCAAGGCGCCGCGCTTAAAAGGATCGAAAAGCGACTCGTGTTTTGCTGGGGGAATCGGCTCGCCCCCATTGTGAATTTCAATGAAAATATCGGATTCGTTGCTGTGCAAAGTCAGGCGCACCGGCTGATCGGGCGCGCCGTATTGCAGGGCATTGGAAAGCAAATTGGAAAGGGCCTGTGCCGCGCGACTTTCATCGAAATGGGCGTGTCCATCGCCGTGCGCTTCAAAAATAATTTCGCGCGCCGCATGGCTGACACGCAATTCGTTGATGACTTGCAAGCAGACTTCGCCTAAATTATTGTGCGAGGGCGACAAACGAATGCCGCCGCCAACTTGACTGCGTGTTAAATCGAGCGTGTTTTCGATTAAATCCGACATCCGCCGCCCGCTATCGCGAATAACGCGCGCCAACATGAGGTTTTCATCTGAAAGCGTTTCGTCGTCCCGCAAAACCGCCGCCGCCACTGTAATGGCATTGAGCGGGCTACGCAGGTCGTGACCTAAAATGCCGATAAATTGGTCGCGGATTTTGGTCGTTTCCTGGGCGATTTCCAATGCTTTTTGCTGCTGCAAGCGGCGTTCTTCGGCTTCCATTTCAAAGGCAACCAAATTAGCTAACAACTGAAACGTTTGCAGATGATCTTCGGAAACAGGGGTTGATTGAGTGTCAAGCGCGCACAGAGTGCCAAAAAGACTTTTATCGCGGCGATAAAGCGGCACCGCAATGTAGCTTTCGACGCCAAAGACTGTGAAACCGGGATGATTTTGCCAGCGCGGATGAGTGCTGGCCTGAGAAATGACTATCGGCGCGACCGCACCGCGAACGGTATTTCAATAAGTGTTGGCAAGTTCGAGGTTTTGTCCGGCTGCAAGACCAAAACCGAGATTATCCAAGACGGCGCAGGCTGTCCACGTTTCGCTTGTGACGTGGGCTACCACAGCCAAGCGAAGACCTGTTGTTTTACACAACAAATCGAGAATGGTATGAACGTTTTCGAGGCGATCAAAAACAGCGAAGTCTTCAGGAATCACTAAAGGAACCACTAAAAAACGACAAACAGAAATTGGGACGACAAACCAAGTTTAGCAGGGCGGAGCAGCGCGACCTTCCAACGATGCCACAATATCGCTGAGAACTTTAACGACTTCGGTGTCGAAATGTGTGCCCGCGCCGCGATGCAGTTCGCCAAAGGCGTATTCAACAGACATGGCGTCGCGGTAAGGGCGCTTAGAAGTTAAGGCGTCATAGGCATCTACGGCGCCAATAATGCGTGCTTGGAGGGAAATTTCGTCGCCCGCTTGCCCGGCAGGATAACCAGAGCCATCAATGCGCTCGTGATGGTGCAAAACAATCGGCGCGATATGTCGCAACGAGGGCACACGTTTGACTAAATCGCTGCCAATTTCGGAATGCTTTTGAATAATAGCGAACTCTTCGGGCAAAAGATGACCCGGCTTGAGCAAAATGCCGTCGGGAATGCCGATTTTGCCGACATCGTGCAGCAAAGCGGCGTATTGCATTTCTTCAAGAGCCTTGCCTTGCAATCCAAAGCGCTTTGAAACGGCAACGGCCAAGTTAGAAACGTTTTCGCAATGCCCGCGCGTATAAGGGTCTTTGGCTTCGATAGCATCGGCCAAAGCCGCGACAGTGGAGCGAAATGAATCGCCCAAAGCACAATGCAAACGCTGGTTTTCGATGGCTAATCCGCCATGTCGCCCGATAGAAAGTAAGAGTTCCATGTCGTCGTCCGTGTAGTTGCCTTCTCGTTTGTTGGCAACTAATAAGATTCCTGTTAAAGTGCCACGAACGACGACAGGGGCACAAGCGATGTTCACTAAAGCTGTGCCAGCAGGCAACGCATTGGCGTCATTTATTTCGATGGAGTCTTCTTCACGGGCGGCGCGGCGGGTGAATTCAAAAATGCCGTTTTGCACGACTTCGGGCAGGTCGTCCAAACCAATAGAAGCAATAATACCATCGCCGTCCGCTTGGGTGAACAGGCCGAATTCCGAAGCGGTGAGGTTCATGCCGATGCGCGTGATAAGCGTCGGCAAATCCTCGGCGCGCAGGTCGCTGTAAACCTCTAAAAGTTCATGGCGCAAATCATGGTTTTTCTTGTTTTGCTGGGAGAGTTGTTGCGTCAGAGCCGCAAGTGCATCTAAATGGCGCCCGCATTCGTGCCGGAGTTTTTCGCTTTCGCGCAAGGCCGACTGGCATTGATTGTTGGCGGCATCGCGTTCGTTTTGCATGGCGTCACGCTCCACTTGATAGCGCCCGCATTGAACGCGAGCCGAGGCTAAAGCGGCGCGACTTTGTTCCAGTTCGGCGTGCATTTTTTGCAGCGCTTCTTGCAATTGGCGCCCGTTGGTGGCCAGAGCGTGCAAGGTTTGATTGGCTTCTTGAAAACTGGCGTCGGGATTTTCGCTGGCATCCGTTGAAGAATGAAGTTCCATAATGGTTTCGCTTCACTGATTCTTAGCAGGCGCTGTGCCGAAGAGTGATGGCTTTATTTAGAAATTTTGGCGTCGTTCGGGCCGCACTTCGCGCACTAAATGGCCGAGTTCGGGCGCGACCAACTTTTCCATCGCCAAACGCACCGCGTTGGGCGAGCCGGGCAGCGCAAAAACCAAAGTGCGCCCGATAACACCGGCAAAAGCGCGCGAAAGCATCGTCGCGGCGCCGATTTCCTCGTAAGACAACACGCGAAACACTTCGCCAAAACCGGGCAACTGCTTGGTGAGTAGTGGTTCAACGGCTTCGGGCGTCACATCGCGCTCGCCGATGCCGGTGCCGCCGGTGAGAATAATGGCATCCGGGTCGTCTATGCCTTCGAGCGCGGCGCGCACGGCGTCGGCGATTTTGGCTTTTTCGTCATGCACGATTTGCGCGCCGCAAATGGTGTGGCCGTGCGCTTCCAAAATCTCGCGAATCAGTGGCCCGCCGCGATCCGTTTTTTCGTGGCGCGTGTCGCTCACGGTCAGAATGAAACAACGCACGCTGTCCGGCGCCTCGGCACGGTGCTGCTCGGTGGAAAGTGATGACATGAGGATTCAATTGCCGTTGTGGCGGTTTTGACTGTTTTGCAGTTCGGCGACCTGTTGTTCCAGTTCTGTAATGCGGCGCGTCGAGTCGCTGGATCTGCTGCCGCTTGCCAATTTGACTATGACGAACACGATGGCGCCGACAACGGCAAACATCATAAGCATCATAAATAAGAGGCCGCCGACAATTGCCAATTCATTTGTGCCAAGACCAAGCATAAAAACTCCTTTTTAACGGGCTTGCCGTTCCATTGCTTCGACGGCGTCTTTGGCTTCTTTGAGGCCGCAGTTGGTGCGTTCGCGGTAGATTTTGATGGCTTCGATTTTCTGACCGCGCCGCAGGGCATCTAAAACGTCGTCGTCGCCGGTGGCGCTGCCGCTGCTGGAACTAAACGGCGAATCAGTCGGGTTATTGAATGTGTTGGGCGTGTTTGTGCTTCCGCCGCTTTGATTGCGCTTGGTTATCACGAAGAACACCACGCCAAACATTACAATCGTGTCCACTACGAAAAACGCGATGATGAACGGCAGCCAATTGATGCCAGAGCCAGTAGTTGTAACCGTGTTTGAAATTTCCAACACATTTCTCCTTTTTGTTTATTGCCTGATCCACGTTTTTAACGCGAGGCATATTCGCGCTCGAATTTCTTGTCGAGTTCGAGCGTGGAAATCTTGATGAGAATCGGCTGACCGTGCGGGCAGATGCCGGGGTTTTGCACCGTCATTAAATCCTCAATGAGTTTTTGTTGCTGCTCCGTTTGCAAGGGGTCGCCGGCTTTGATGGCGTTTTTGCAGGACAGCATGGTGAGCAGGGCGCGGCGCTTGTCTTGTAAGGTGCGGCCCGGTTTGCCGTCGCTGGAAATCATTTCGTCCAACAAATCGCCGAACGCGGTTTGATAGTCGCCGTGTGCCACCAAAGTCGGCACCGCGCGCACCAAAACCGAACTGCCGCCGAACGATTCGACTTCAAAGCCCAAATCTTTGATGAGATTGGCGTTTTCTTCGAGCGCCGCTGCCGCGCGCGGGCCGACTTCGGCGGTGAACGGAATCACCAAGCGCTGCGATTCGACCGCGCGACTTTCGGCGGCTTCGATGGCGCGGTCAGCTAAGATTCTTTCGTGCGCGCGGTGCTGACAGACAATATAAAGGCCGTCGTCGGCCTCGCACAAAATGTAAGCGTTGTGCGAAATCTGCGCGAGAGGGCGCAGTTGCAGCTTCTTTTCTTCGGGCGGCGTGAAGTCGGGGAAAAGGTTGGATGCGGGATGCTGGGAACCACTATTCGCTGACCACTGACCACTGACCACTGACTGCTGACTCGGATAGGCGGCGCGAAAAGCATTAATATCGCCGCCGGTAGGCGCAACAGGCACTGAGAATGCAGAGTTCTCCCCGCTTCCCGCCTCCTGCCTCCTGCCTTCGGCCTCCTGTCCACTGCCCACCGACCACTGCTCACTGTTCGCCGGGGCTTCCGCTCGTCCTTGAAACTGCCAGTCGGGTGTGAGTTGCGCGGCGGCTAAGGTTTCGCGGGCAGCGATGCGCACGGCGTGATGAATTTCCCATTCGCGCGCAAAGCGCACTTCGCTTTTGGTCGGATGCACGTTCACATCCACCGCGCCAGCGGGCATTTCGATGAAAATGACGGCGACAGGAAAGCGCCCGCTGCCATGAATCAGGCCTTCATAAGCCGCTTGAACCGCGTGTTGCATGGTGCGATTCTTCACCACGCGCCCGTTAATGTAAAAAATCTGATTATTGCGATTGGCGCGCGTCATTTGCGGGCGCCCGACAAAGCCCGTCACTTTAATTGGCGAAGTGTCATCTTCGGAGGAAGGCGCAATCGGCAGCATCTGGCGCCCGGTTTCGCTGCCCAAAACGCAAACTACGGCGTTGAACGGGTTGCCGTTGGCTTCGACGCGCAGCGATTCGTTGCCGTTATGACGCAGGCGAAAGGCCACTTCGGGATACGCCAAGGCCAAATGGCCGATCATTTCCGCCGTGCGCGCGGCTTCGGCGGCGTCGCTTTTGAGGAATTTAAAGCGCGCGGGCGTGTTGAAAAACAAGTCGCGCACAATGATTTCGGTGCCTTCGGAGCAGCCAACTTCGGAAACATCGGTGACAACGCTGGCTTCGACGGTGACGCGCGTGCCACTTTCGGCGCCGGTTTCGCGGGTGTTGATTTCCATGCGCGAAACGGCGGCCACTGAAGGCATCGCTTCGCCGCGAAAGCCGAGCGTGTTAATAGACCACAAATCGGCGGCGTCTTGCAGTTTGGAGGTGGCGTGGCGCTGCAAACATAGAACGGCATCGGAAGCGTTCATACCGGCGCCATCGTCGCGCACGCGGATGAGTTTCTTGCCGCCGTCTTCTATATCTATATTAATGCGGCGCGCCCCGGCATCAATGGCGTTTTCGACGAGTTCTTTGACGGCGTTGGACGGGCGCTCAATGACTTCGCCCGCCGCGATTTGATTGGCGATTTCAGGTTCAAGTTTACGGATTCGGTTCGACACACTTTCAGTTTAGCAAGCGCGAGGAATTGCTGAATTTAGCGCTTTACATAGGCTCTTGGGGGCAGAGACTACTGACAAAATATCGTCCCTCACAGTGTGAATTTCCCAACACTCAATGGCGTTGCGGGCACCACAAAAGGAGAAATCATGCTTAAACAAGAGATTTTAAGGACAAGTCGGCAAGCGGCGCACCGCGAAAAGGGCACCCGGAGCCGTGATTTCCATCGCCGGGCACGCCAAGTAACGGTTCTGCCGTAGCTGACCGCGTAAGATGAGGATGTTATGCTTAAGTTACAACAGGCGCGCTCAAGCGCTTAGAGCCTCTCTCGTGTCCGGTTGAGGTTCAGTCAAAGTCTTTCCATGACAAAGCAGCATCTCCGGCGAAAGAACGAGATTTATGATGAAAATGCAAGTGATGAAGTCGTTCGGCGTCTTGTTAATGAATGTCTTGATGTTTGTGGCGCTTGGCCTGAGTCGCCCGGTCAGGGCCGATGTGTTCTCCAACGTGCCCGAAGCCAGCAGCTATACGCTGGTTTACACGCTACCCATTCCCACAGGCGCCGACTTAAATAAGAACGCCATTCCTTACAGCGTGGATAACTCGGCGGGCACTCCGGCGACTTTTGACCGCGTGGCCTATTATCTGGAATTGCAATCTGGCGCGGGTGCGCTGCAATACGTCTTTGTTTCTTTTGACAAGCTCGCCGGTATGACCGCCTCCAACCAGATTGGCGTGCCTAATGTGGCGTCGGGCGAGTTTTATCAAGCGCTTTTGGCCAACATGAACGTTGCATCGAACGTGGCGGGCCTCACTACCGGCACGGGCATCGCCACCGGTAACATCGAGTTCTGGCCTTCCAATTACTCCACCCCCAACGACAACAGCGTGCCAAATGCCGATGGCAGCACCTACGATTTCGGCGATGGCGGTGCGGACACTTCTGCTGGCTACGGCTCGATGCAACTTCACAACTATGATGTGGATGGCGCCGGTGCGGGCACTGTCGGGCAAACGCTGCTCGCTTACAACCAATGGGGCAGTGGCGGTGGCGAACTGGGTATTGATAACCAGAGTAGCGGCAACCCCGACTGGACTTTCGCCGGCAACGTCGCCTCCTACACTGTGCGCAACCTGCAAATCTTAGTGCGCCTGCCGGACACCGCGCAGACCACGCCGAACTTTGTGGTCAATAACACCGCCGATTACGACGACGGCACCTGCGGTGTTGCCCACTGCACTTTGCGCGAAGCGATTAACGCGGCCAACAGCAACACTGATGCGAGCCTTATCACCTTTTCGAGCCTCTTTAATAGCGCGCAGACCGTTATGGTGGACAACGACTTGCCTGCGATAAGCGCGGAAACGACCCTGACCGGCCCCGGCGCCACTCTGCTGACAGTGCAAGAAAACGGCGCCGCGCAGTTGCTTGATATTTTCACCGTGAGCAATCGCGCCAGAGCGACTTTTAGCGCCTTGACCATCAGCGGCGGTTACGACGGCATCTTCAACAGAAATGGCACGCTGATGCTCGCCGACTGCACCTTCAGCGATAACCGAGCTGCCCTTGAAAGCAGAGGCACGGCGACAGCCACAGTCACCAACTGCCTCTTCAGCGACAACATTTACGGTGTTGCCAACATAGGCGGCACGGCGCTGACCACTGACTGCACTTTTAGCGACAACGACCTCGGCACTCTGGTCTACGGCGGCACCTTGACTTCTACCAATTGCACCTTCCGTAGAAACTCTTATGGCATTGCCACCGACATCGGTGGTGATGCCACGGCCAACGGCTGCACGTTTAGGCCCAATCTTTATGGCGTTTATAACGGGGACGGCACGGTGCAGGTGACGAACAGCATTTTCAGCGGCAACTTCGACGGCATTCACAACGAAGTTGGCACGGCAACGGTCACCAATAGCTCCTTCAGCGCCAACGATGTCGGCATTCATAACCTCGACGCGACGCCTGTCACCAATTGCACCTTCAATAACAACAGCTTTGGCATTTACAACGAAGGCGGCGCGCTGACGACCACCAATTGCACCCTGAGCGGCAACAACGACAAGGGTATTTTTGTCTTTGGAGGCACCGTGAATGTGCAGAACTCCATCGTTGCGGGCAACACCAACTTCGACATAGACGGCACTTTCACCAATGGCGGCAGCAATATCATCGGCGGCACGGCGCTGGCGGCGGGTCTTGAAACGGATGGCACCGGCAAGCCTCTTCTCCGGCACAACGGTGGCCCGACCCCCAGCATTGCTATCGTGCCGGGTTCTCCGGCCCACGGCAATGCCAACCCTGCGACTACTCCGGTCACTGACCAGCGCGGCTTTCTGCGTCCACTGCCCGGCGTTGGCAAGCCTGACATCGGCGCCGTTGAACTCGAAGTGCTGGTCACCAGCAATCCCGTTGTCACCGAAACTCCGGGCGGCACCATCGCCAGTTTCATCGTAGATTTAGGTTCTCCAGCGCTGCGTGTCATCACCTTCGATGCCGTTACCAGTGATTACAGCGCTCTGGCAGGCAGCGACTACATCGCCCGCGCTTTGAAAAGCTACTCCATTGGCATCGGCCAAAGCAACAAGGTCATCACCGTGCCGATCTTGGACGACAACGTGGACGAGATTCAGGAAACCTTTCTCCTGCTTTTGTCCAACAGCAATAAGGCCAGCATCCGCGCCAATGGTGGTATCTTGGGTGGACGCGCCACCATCATTGATGACGATGCCGTGCCCACGGTTTCCGTCGCCGATTTGCCCGGTGTGCGCGAAGGCAGCAGCGGCACGCAGAATCGCAGCTTCACCGTCAAACTCTCGGCTCCCGGCACCAAAACGGCTGTCGTTGACTACGCCTTCAACGGCACTGCGACCTACGGCACGGACTACAACGCCCCGGCGGGCAACAGCGCACCCTGACCTTTGCGCCCGGTGAAACCAGCAAGAGCGTTGCGGTGCAAATCTACGGCGACACGCAGCCCGAAGACGACGAAAGTATTCGCCTGCAACTGACCAAGGTTAGCGGCGCGGTAGCCGGTCAAGTCATCGGCACGCTTCTCATTCTCAACGACGACACCATTGTTTCCGTCAACAATCTTCCACCCCTTCAAGAAAAGTCTGCGGGCAGCCAGAGCCGTCATTTTACCGTTAGTTTGGCCTTTGCCAGCAGTAATACGGTTTCTGTGGCCTATGGTTTTGCCACATCGAACGCCGCGACTTATGGCGATGATTTCACCGCACCGGGCGGCAATGCTGCCACCCTAACTTTTGCGCCCGGAGAAACCAGCAAAAGTGTCTTTGTAGATGTTTTAGGCGACACCTTGCCCGAAAACGACGAGCCGATTAGTATTCAACTGCTTAATGTGGTCAATGGTGTCTTCGATGGCACTGCCCGCACCGGTCAATTGCTTATTGTGAACGATGACGCAGCGCCCAGCCTGTCGCTTAACGATGTAATTCAGGCCGAGGGCAGCGGCGGCATGACCAACTTCACTTTTACAGTGACTTTATCGAAGGTCAGCGGCCAAGTGGTGACAGTTTCTTATCAAACGGCCAACGGTAGCGCGGTGAAACCGGGCGATTACATCGGTAAAGCCGGCACTCTAACCTTTGCGCCCGGTGAAACTACCAAAACCATCACCGTTACAGTGGCAGGCGACGCCGTGCATGAAAACGACGAAACCTTTACCGTGGATTTGAGCAATCCTGTGAACGCCACTCTCCTTGATGGTCAAGGCCAAGGCACCATTTTGGACGACGACGCTTCAATTTAAGCGAGCGTAACCCATCAAAAGCGCGGCGAGAA
>JANMKN010000378.1:0-1825 GCA_031372065.1 Abditibacteriaceae bacterium
GACCGTACTTCTCAACTGAGTGCTTCACCCATTGAAACACCAGCTCTGACCACTTGGCATAATCGCGCGGCGGATGCGCCCAGCCCGTAAAAATCGTGCCGTATGTGTTGCCAATGCCCCACGAATGTTTGTACGGCTGCGGCTTCACGGACAACGCTTCGGGCATAAACCCAATCTCGACCAGCGGCTTCATCTTGCGTTCCAGCAACGTGTCAATGATGCGATCCACAATCGTCCAATCGTAGCGGGGCTTGCCCTGCGCGTCTTCCGTATACGCATTCGTCGAACCCCACTTCAGCGCCGCCAAGCCATCACCCGTCGTCAGCAAATTATGCGTGCGAACAAAGACAGGCGTGGGGCTTAAAGCGGCCAGTTCAGAAAGCAATTTCTTGCCATCTTTCATGTACGTGTAGTTCGGTTCGTCATAGCCAAACCAGCTCCAAATCGGCTTCATTGCGCCTTTCGGTTTAGCCGCGTCCACACGAATCGTGACAGGTTCCGTTTGACCAAGCGTCGAAGCGCTCAGGCAAACGCAGAGTAAAAGGGCGATGATTGTTCTGGCCATGCGCGCGATTGTAGCAGCCTGTTTATGGATCGCACAGCGAACTTTGCTCATACAAAATATTCTTTGGGTGAGATTGAGCCTTGTAAGAGTTTTCGCCTGTTCATACAATCCAGCCTATGGACATATTTTCCGAACGCGTTGTACGACTGCCAAAACTCGGCGTTGGCATTTCGGGCGAGTTCAATATTGCGGCGAAAGGCATTGATGTGGGATGGATGCAGGCGAACTATCCTGACCTCATTCATTTTTACGAATACGGCAGTGATCTCGAACGCGGCTTGGATGATGGCGTGCGGCGCTGGGCGGCGGCGGGGCTGCCTGTCACCTATCACTTTCTGGATATTAATCTGGAGGAGCAAGCAGACCTGGATCAAAACTGGCTCAAGCGCACGAAAACATTAGCCACTGAAATCAATGCCTCGTGGCTGTGCGGTGATGCAGGACGTTGGCATTTTGGCTTACGCGAGCGTGGACATGGGATGTTAATGCCGCCGATTCTGTGCCGCGAGTCGGCCATCGAAACCGCCGAAAGCATTCAACAAATTGAAGCTGAAACAGGCTTGCTGTGTTTGCCCGAAAATCCACCTTCGGTGATTTATCTGGGCGATATGCACATTCTGGATTATTTCGCTCTGGTCGCGGAGAGAGCCGATTGTGGTGTGCTATTGGACTGCGCGCATCTGGCGATCTTTCAGCAGGCACGTGACCTGTCGCCATTGACCGCGCTCAACAGCTTCCCGCTGGATCGTATTGTCGAAATGCATGTTGCGGGCGGCGCGTATACCGAAATTGAAGGCTATCGCTACATCGAAGACAACCACGCGCCAGAGCCGTTGCCCGCGACGTGGGAGATATTGGAATATGTCATCCCGCGCGCGAAGAACCTGAAAGCGATTGTCTTTGAATGCGAACACAACGCGCCGGAAGAATGTCTGCCCGTTTTTGAGCGGCTGAACGCACTATTTCCCAGGCAGATCGAAGGAGTCGCGCCTGCGCAATGAGCTATCACACCCTGCAAAAGTTGGTAGCCCGCATGCTTTTTGATGAAGCTTTCGTCAGTGCTGTGCATAACAATCCGAGCGAAGCCTTGGCGGGGCTGGCGTTGACAGAAAGCGAACACGCACAATTGCTCAGCGTGGATCGCCGGGCGTGGCGGCACGATGCCTTGCGACGCCGACGGACGCTCCGCACCCTGGCGGAAGAGTACAAAATTTCGACGACGATTTTGCTGGCAGAAACGCGATCACTGGCTTCGCTGGA